>JBEKZR010000045.1:0-29206 GCA_049509715.1 Occallatibacter sp.
GCAACAACGACCGCGAGTGGTTCACCCCGCGCAAGGCTGTCTTCGAGGCCGAACTGAAAGAGCCGATGCTGGCCATCATCCGCAAGGTGACGGAGGCGATGACCGGCTTTGCGCCAAGCTTTGTGCGGCCGGCGGAAAAATGTCTGTTCAGGATTTATCGCGACACGCGCTTCAGCGCCAATAAACTCCCCTACAAGACGCACGTGGCGGCGTGGTGGTCGCACCAGGGGCTGGAAAAGACCTCCGGCGCCGGCTACTACTTTCACGTGAGTGCCAAGGAGGTGGTGATCGCCGCCGGCGCCTACATGCCGGAGAAAGATCAGCTCGCCGCCATCCGCCACTGGCTGCTGGGCCACCACGGGGAGTTTCGGAAGCTCTTGCAGAGGGCAGCCATTCGGAAGACTTTCTCAGAATTTGAAGGGAATGCGCTGACGCGTCCGCCGAAGGGCTTTCCCTGCGAGCATCCGGCGCTAGATTTGATTCGATGCCGGCAGTGGGGGCTGGCCACCACACTGCCCGCCTCCACCGCGTTGGAGGCCGACTTTGCCGCCACGCTGATTCGGCATTTCCGGCTGGCCGCGCCGGTGGTGGATGCGCTGAATACGCCCATTGCCGCGACGTTGGAGCCCCGCAAAAAGGTGCTCTTCGGGCTGAATTAGCCGACTCCCGCGGCGGTTTCGCCTCCGCGAGCTGAGGGGGTTGCAGCCCGGCTTGGCCGGTCAAAGCCTCAGAAACCGGGTAAAATCGGGCAAAAATCGGCAAAATCGGCACAAAAACCAAAGAAATTTGTGGAAAACAGGCTTTTTCCATTGACTTTCTCTGTCCGGAAGTCGCATGGTAACCATCGAAGGGTTCTGCAGAACCCGCATGGATACAGGGGTTTCGTGCAAGCATTTGTCCCCGGTCGCACTCCCTCCATGCGGTACGCATTGAAGGCGTCTTCAAAGTGAAGTGCCCTTATGGCTGAATACCGAGTGACGTTCGCCGCGGCGAATGCCACTGGGTGGAATCGGTTCCGGGGTACAGCAACCTTGAAGACGCTAAAGCGGCGGAAGCCCCGGCAACACAGGCAGCCCCAAGGGCTCGCCCATAAGGAGAACACCACATGGCAACTGGACTGACCAAAACCGCCCTGACGCGGTACCTGGCCGAGAAGCTGGAACTGACCAACAAGCAAGTCGCAGCCTTTCTGGACCTTCTGGCGGATACCGCCATCAAGGAAACCAAGAAGAACGGCGTCTTCGTGATCCCCGGCATCGGCCGCCTCGTGAAGGCAGAGCGCAAGGCCCGCATTGGCCGCAACCCCCAGACCGGCGAGGCCATCAAGATCAAGGCCAAGACGGTGGTCAAGTTCCGCGTGGCCAAGGCCGCCAAGGACGTGATCGCTCCGCCTAAGAAGTAATTTCCCGGACTGCGGACATAAGGGGAGGAGCCCACGGCTCTTCCCCTTTGTCTTGTCCAACTCACGGGCCATTGCGCCTTGAAGTGTTTCAAGCTCCTTACTCTGCCTAACTGACTCCTTGCCTGTTGGCTGGCATCAGCGCCCGCGCCACCAGCGAGATGCCGGAATAAGGTAATTTGTGCCCTGACGCGGCGGGAGTAGAATTCTCTCCTATCAGCGGCTTTAAGGCAGACCCGTTGCAAGCGAGGAGATGGCGATGAAGAAAGTCCTTGGTTCAATCATCCTTCCGGCCCTTCTCTTGTTGAGCCGTCTGGCGGCCGGCCAGGCCAGCGCAAGCAGTCCGGATGATCAGATGTTCCAGGCCATTGAAAAGGGGGATTTCGCGGCGGTTTTGCAACTGCTGGATAACGGCGCCCATATCGATGCCCAGGGCAAAGACGGCGTCACGGCTCTGATTGCCGCGTCCGCAACCGGCCATGCCGAAGTGGTGAAGACGCTGCTCGACAAGGGCGCCAGCATCGATCTCAAGGACAACCGCGGCGACACGGCGTTGAGCTATGCGGTGATGATCTCCAACATCGAGGAGGCGAAGCTGCTGCTGGCCAAAGGCGCCAACGTCAACGTTCAGGAGGAGGGCGGGCTGTCGCCGCTGATGCTGTCGGTCGTATCCGGCTCAGTGGAGCTGGTGAAGCTGATGCTGGACAATGGAGCCAAAACCGAGGCCAGGGATATCCACGGCTTCACGGCGCTGATGGCGGCCTCAGGCGGCGGGTTGACGGACATTGTTAAGCTGCTGCTGGACCGGGGCGCCAACATCGACGCCAAGAGCGACGACGGCACGACCGCATTGAAACTATCGATAAGCAACGGAAAGCCTGAGGTGGAGAAGCTGCTGCGGGAGAAAGGCGCGCACTGAGGCTTGCGCGGCAGCTACTCCGTTCGTAGCGACTGCATGGGATCGATGGATGCCGCGCGGCGCGCGGGAAACCAACTGGCCGCAAGAGCCACCAGGATCACCAGAACCGAGCTGCCGGCAAAGGTGAGCGGGTCGGTTGGCCTGACGCCGTAGAGCATAGTCGATAGCAGCCGCATGGCCGCGAACGAAGCCACAAGGCCGATTCCCGCTCCAATCGCGGCCAGCGCCAATCCATGGCCAAGGACCAACCGCAAGATATCCCGGCGCTCGGCGCCCAGCGCCATGCGGATGCCGATTTCGCGGCTGCGCCGGTTCACCGTGAAGGCAACTACGCCATAGAGTCCTACGGCTCCGAGGAAGATCCCCAGCAGTCCGAGCGCTGCCACAAAGCCCGCGGCTATCTGGTCGGCCCAGAAGGCCTGTTGCATCAGATAGTGCACGGTGCGAACCGAGACAGGCACATTGCGATCCACATGTTGAATCTCGCTCAGCATTCTTGCCGTCAGGGCCTTCGGATTGCCTTCCGCCTCGACGATGAGCGTGCCATCCTCGCTGGGCATCTGTGCAAACGGGAAGTACATATACGGTTCCGGGGTTTCATGGATGCTGTTGATCTTTGCGTCCTCGACGACGCCCACGATCTGGCAAGCCGTCCCGTTGGCCACGATCTGCCGTCCCAGAACCTCCTGGCCCGGCCAGAAGCGTTCCGCCATGGTTTGGCTGACGACCACGACTCTGCCAGTGGAAGGATTGTCAACCGAGGTGAATTCGCGTCCCTCGATCAGGCGCGTTCCGATGGCGCGGAAGTAGTTGCCGTCAACCGTGTCGAATTTGATGGGAACGCTGAGCTGTCCCTGCGGCAACTCCACGCCGGGAATGGAAACGCGCTGCGCCATTCCTCCCTCCGAATCGGAGAGCAGTACTCGCCGCGCCAGAGCCGCGTGGCGGACCCCCGGCAGCGCAGCCGCTTTCTCCTCCAATTGGTTGAAGAAGTTCGCGCTGCGCTCTGAGTTGTATCCAGCGATCCCAGGGACGAGATCGAAGTAAATCAGTTGTCTTTGGCGGTCGAAGCCGAGAGGAAGCGAACGGCTGAAGAGCAGGCTGCGCACCACCAGCCCGGACGCTGTCAACAGCACTACCGACAGCGCAATCTCTCCCAACACCAGCGCGTTGCGCATCGTCCATCGCCGCACACCGCGCACTGCGCCCGTTCCTTCGCCCTTGAGCGTCGAGACGAGGCTCGTCTTGGAGGCCTGAATTGCCGGCGCCAATCCGAAGACCAGGACCGACAGAAGGGCGGCGGCGGCGGTAAAGGCAAGGACCGACGCGTCGAGATGCAGGTCTAGCCCAAGCTCAAACTGTGCCGGAGGCATCAGCGCCGGTTCCAACCGGAGAAGCCCGGCTGCCAGAAACAAGCCAAGCGCCGCCCCCATCGAAGCGAGCAGCAAGCTCTCGGTGAGCAATTGACGCATCAGGCGCAAGCGTCCCGCTCCCAGCGCCAACCGCATGGCAACCTCCTTGCTCCTTGCGTCGGCGCGGGCCAGCACCAGCCCGGCGACGTTGGCGCAGCAGATCAGCAGGACCAATCCTACGGCGGTCATCAGAATCAGCGTGGGGACCAGCGCCTGGCGCAGGCGTTCTCGCTCTGAGATCAGGGCAACGTTCCTGGCTTTGTCGATGGCCGGATAGGCCAGGGCCAGGCGGCGTCCGAGGGTGTCGAGTTCAACCTGGGCCTCTGCAGCGGTCACGCCGGGCCGCAGGCGTCCGAGCACCTCAAACTCGCGGCTCTTCCGGTCGGCAAGCTCCTGGCTTGGGTATTCGGTCGCGACGGGGAGCCACAGGTCCGTAGGAACCCCGCGCTGGAGGCCGCGAAAACCCGGCGGCGCAATGGCCAGAACCGTGAAGGCGCGGTTCGTAAGCCAAATTTGCTTTCCCACCAACGATAGATTCGCATTGAAAACCCGATGCCAAAGCGAGTCGCTGATCACGACGCCCGGTTCGCTGTCCGGCCGGGAGTCTGCTGAGAAGGTGCGGCCAAGTTGGGCATCGATCCCCAGTACCGAGAAATAATTGGGAGAAACGACGTCATCCAGAACAAACTGCGATTGCGCTCCCACGCGCAGTATCTTTGCGCGGCGATTGTAGGCAAGAATCCCTTCGAACGATCTGCTTTGTCCGGCCAAATCCAGGTAATCCGCGTAGGAAAAATTGAAGTCCTCGCCTTGCGGCGTCGTGGAGATCAGCCTGGCCAACCGGCCCGGCTCTTTGGCCGACCAGGAACGCAGCAGAGCCGCCTGCGCAACCGTGAAGACCGCCGAATTCGCCCCGATTCCGAGCGCAAGAGTGAGGACTGCGACAGATGTGTAGCCGGGATTCTTGCAGAGGATGCGCAGACCAAATCGAATGTCCTGCCAGAGCGTTTCCAGCCAGGGCAGCGTACGGCGCTCGCGATAGGCCTGCCGGGTCTGCTCCATGCCGCCCAGGCGAATGAGCGCTTGCCGACGCGCTTCCTCGGGACTCAGTCCCGCGCGTATGCCGTCGTCGGTGTGCATCTCCACGTGGCTTTCCAGTTCGGCGTCGAAGTCTGCACTGCCGAGCCGGGGATGGAACATTTCAAGGATTCGAAGCCAGAGTGCTCTGAGTTTGGGCATAAGGAATCTCCTATTCAGTTCGCAGCGCCTTCATGGGATCGATAGACGCGGCGCGGCGGGCGGGCAGCCAACTGGCCGCGAGAGCCACGAGCGCCAGTAGTAGCGCGGCCGCTGCGTACAGGAATGGATCGTGCGGACCCACGTTGAAGAGTAAACTCTTGAGCAATTGCGCCGCGGCCAGCGTCGTGCCCAAACCCAATACCCCGCCCAGCACGATCAGCCGCACGCCCTCGCCGGCGATCAGCCGCAGAATGTCGAACCGCGTCGCGCCCAGCGCCATGCGTACGCCGATCTCCCGCGTCCGCTGGGCGGCCATATAGGCAATCACGCCGTAAAGACCGATCACCGCCATCAGCAGCCCGCACAGGGCGAAGAAACCCAGCAGCGCTGTTTCAAACCGCGACCGGTCGGCCAGCTTGCTCAACTGCTCGTTCAGGGTTTCAATCTCCACCGGAACCGTCAGATCAAGCTGCGCAATCTGCGACCGCACCCAGGGCGCCACGGCCTTCGCCGGCAGCGATGTCTTGAGAGTCAGGATGGTCCAGGGATTCCAATCGCCGGGAATGCTTCTTCGGAGCCGGTAAAATTCCGGCTCGTCCGCGCGAGTCAGCCCTCCATTCTTCACGTTCGCCGCAACACCCAGTACGGTGTACCACGGGCCGTTGGGAACCGGCTGAATTTTCTGTCCGACAGGATTCTCATCACCAAAGAGCCGGGAGGCGAGCAAGCTGCTCACGACAAGCAAATTCTCGTTGGAGCTTCGTTCTTCCTGAGTGAACCCCTGCCCGTTAAGAATGGGGATATTGAGAACTTTGAAGTATTCCGGAGTAACCCAGCGCCAGGTAACCATGCCGCCTGTCCCGCCCGTGGGGTGCGGTTTTCCGGCCACCGCGATGTTGCTGTAAATCTGGCGGTCATTTGTCTCGCCCGGCGGTAGAGAATTGCTCATACCCAACGCGGAAACGCCGGGCAGCCGGCGCAAGGCAGCCTCGGCTTGCAGATAAAACTCCATCTGATGCTGCGCAGTGTTGTAGCGATAGCCGGGAAGAGCGATGCGTGCGGTCAGCACTCCCTGGCTTTCCATACCCAGTGGCTGCTGCTCCAGGTTGCTGAAGCTGCGCAGCAAAAGCGCGGCCGTTGTCAGCAGGATCATGCTGACCGCGATTTGCCCCACTACCAGGCAGCGCCGAACCCATGCATGCGCGCTGGAGTTGGGCGATCGCGCGGCCAGAACAGCCGAACGTGGACGTTGGAGAGCTGGGTATACACCAAAGATCGCAGCGCAGAGAAGCGAAACAAGGACCGTGAAAAGGACGATGCGCAGGTCAATGCGAGCGGTTGCCAGAAAAGGAATGCCGGCCGGAGCGATGGCGAGAAAGACCCGTAGGAGACTCTCCGCAAGGACCAGGCCGGCTACAGTTCCCGCCATCGACAATAGAAAGATTTCGGTCAGCCTCTGCCGCACCAGCCGGCTTCGGCTTGCACCAAGAACGGAGCGCATTGCCAACTCCCGTTCGCGCTGCGTGGCTCTGGCCATCAGAAGGCTCGTAACATTAGCGCAGGCAATCAGGAGCACGGCAAGGACCGAGGCAAAGAGGATCCAGGCAGCCAAACGGACGTCGTGCATCTGCCGGTCGCGGATGGAGCGCACGCGGAGATGAACCTCCTTACGGAATTGCGGGGGCGCCAGGCTGAGCGAGTCATTGAAGACGGGTTGGAGAGCCGCCGCGGCCTGTTCCGTCGTCATTCCCGGTTTGAGGCGCGCGAAGGCATACATCACCGCGCCGGGGTCGGCCTTGCGTTGCGCCGACTCGTCCAGAGCCTGTGGCAAAACGATGTCGGCAGGCTCCAGCGCGGGCATCTCAAAGTCTTTGGGGAGCACGCCGATGACGCGAACCTGCTTGCCATCGATGTCGATCTGCCGGTTCAGAACGCCGGAATCGAGGCCGTAATGCGTCAGCCACAATCCGTAGGAGATTAGAGCTGCTTTGGGGCCGTTGGGTCGATCCTCCTCGGGCAGAAAATTCCGCCCGAGCACAGGCGAGATGCCCAGCGTTGGTAAGAAACTCTGCTCCACACTTGCGCAGCTGAGCCGCGCGGGATTGCGCTCCGTCAAGTCGCACTCACGAGCACCCGTCTCGGAGGTGAAGGCCTCAAAGGGCTTCTGGTTGTCGCGCCAGTCGTAATAGGAACCGCCCAGCATGAACTCCTGGGGAATGATCGGTGCCGTGAGGCCTACCGACACCAGCCGGTCCTCGTGCGCATAAGGCATGCTGCGGAAGAGAATCCGGTCGACCACGCTGAAGACCGCCGTGGTCGTGCCGATACCCAGCGCAAGCGTGGCAACCACCGTAATAGTGAAGACAGGATTGCGGCGGAATCCGCGCAGCGCATAGCGCACATCGCGTAATACACTATCCAGCCATGGCAACGTGCGCCGCTCGCGATAGGCCTGCCGGGTCTGTTCCATGCCGCCCAGGCGAATGAGCGCTTGGCGGCGTGCTTCTTCGGGAGTAAGGCCGGCGCGAATGCCGTCCTCGATGTGTAAGGCCACATGGCTTTCCAGTTCGGCGTCGAAGTCGTCGTCGTTGCGACGCGCGCCGATCATGCCAAGCAGGCGAATCCAGAATGCTCTGAGCTTGCGCGGCATCATCATTTCAGGCCTCCTCTGCCGGGGTCAGGAACCGCGCCAGGATCGCAGTGGCCTGCTCCCACTCGGCGGCGGCCTTCTTCACCTGGCGCTGACCGGCTTTGGTCAGCTCGTAGAATTTGGCGCGGCGGTTGTTCTCCGAAACTCCCCAGCGGGAACGGATGAAGCCCTCCTGCTCCAGCTTGAGCAGCGCCGGATAGAGCGTGCCGTAATTCAACTGCAACCGGTCGCCACTGGTCTGCTCAATGCGCCGCGCCAGGCCATACCCGTGCTGCGGCCCCATGGATTCGAGCGTTCTGAGCGCCATCAGCGCCAGCGTGCCCTGCCATACGTCGGATTTTTCGCCCATTTCCCACTCCTCTTGGTAACCAATAGGAGAAGTATACGCCTTCTCTATGGGAATGCAATACGAGAGATCGCGAGCTTTGGTTCCATGAATAAATTCAAGCGAGCGATTATAGGGGAACGCCCGTCCGCAAACCGCCGCAGCATTCATCCTGCGCGCAGGGCGATTTGCGGCGCTCAGTAGATCAGCTTGAGCGAGAACTGGATCTGGCGCGAGTTGCCGGCGGTCTTGCTGATCTCGCCAAAGCCAGAGCCGGTGAGGATATTGTTCGGCAGGCCCATGGTGACGATATTGAAGAGGTTGAAGAACTCACTGCGGAATTGCAGGCTCATGAGTTCGGCGCCACTCTTGCGGTGGCCGAAGGGAGTGTCCTTGATGAGCGCGAAGTCAAAGTTGTAGAAGGCCGGCCCGCGAAAGGTGTTGCGCCCCAGAGTGCCGAAGCGGCCCTGATTCGGCCCGGTACCTCCTGTAATGTGGATCGGAATGAAGAAGAAGTCCGCAGCGTTGTTCGCGCCTTCTCCAAAGTAGTCCTGGCGTTCCGTGCGCGCGGTAGAGAGATGCGGCTTGGCGATCTGATCCGGCCGGTCCGCGCCGTTCGCTCCAGCGCCGGTTTGCTGCACTCCGCTGAAGACGGTGAAGGGCGAGCCGGAGCTGATGCTGGAAATGCTAAGCAACTCCCATCCGTCGGTGAGTTTTTTGCTGATGGGCCGCAGAAAACTCACGCTCTCCAGATGCAGATCCTGGACCGCGCTGAGGCCGAAGCCGTGGGCCACGTCGAAGGAAGATGGGCCTTTCTCGGGGTGGGTATCGTACGGATTCTGGGGAAAGCCGCTCATAGCCTGACTGGTGTCGTCAAGCGACTTGGCCCAGGTGTAACTCGCCTGGATGCCAGGCCCGTCGTGCCCCACCGTGCCTGAGAGCGAGGTTTGCAGCGCGTGATAGGTGGAGTGGGCCGTTGCGGCGATGACGTTCTCCACGCCGAAGCCGCCGGTCACATTGCCATTGGCATCGAAGGTGGTGTGGGGCGCAAAGGCCGGGCTGGCCCCCGGATAGCCGTTGGGGAAGGTGGTGCGCGGCAGCTTGACACCTGCTGTTCCCACGTAACTCGCGTCAGCGGTGAGATTGCCGAACTTGCGCTCCAGGCCTGCCGTCCAGGTGTAGAGCGTGGCGTTGCCGAAGGAGCGGTCGATGCCGCTCAGGTTCAGGTCGCTGACCACATGGCCCTTCGTCAGCGCAGCGACATCCTGCTCATAGCGGTTCACATCCATGACGGTGTTGGGCGCAATGGCTTTGGTGGGTCCGGCAAGGATGTCGGCTCCCGCGGGTGTGTAGGCCTTTGGAAGCTGCGCCGGAGTGAGCTGGAAGCCATACGGAATGGGAGCATTCGATGCGGAGAGCAGCCGTGGATAAACGGCGAAGGGCGTGGAGCCGGTGAGGAAGTTGTCCTGCCAGATGTTGGGGGGGATCACCATGATGCTGCCGCCGGCGTGGGCCGAGATCGCCTTGCTGACCTGCCAGGCCGCCTGCACACGCGGCTCCCAGGCATTCCAGTCCGTCTGGTAACCGGGCTGCGGGTTGATCACGAACTCTTGTACGCCATTGACGTTGAGGAAACTGGAGGTGCGGTGGGCGCGTTCCGTAATCGGCTGGTAGAGATCCCAGCGGAGGCCGTAATCCAGCATGAAGCGGCTGGTAATCTCCCATGTGTCTTGCAGATAAAAACTGAAGTTATTGCGGCTGATCGCCGCCGGACCCATGTGCTGCCCGCCGGAGACCTCTGGGGGCGCGATGGCCACGGTATAGACAAAGGGACTTCCGGAGAGAAAGCTCGACAGCGTATCCGGCAGCGGATCGCCGGAATGAATGTCATGGTTCCCGCTCTGCGAAGAAATGGCTTCGCTGGCATAGGCCGCGCCGCCGCCAAAGTCGTATTCGCCGTTGGGACTCATGCCGAAGTAGGTTGTATCGCGATTCAGGCGCGTCTCAAAGCCCGCTTTAAAGGCATGATGCGCAGTAGTGAACGCCACATTTTGCCGCCCTTGAAAAAGGTTTCCGTAGGCCTGCATCACCGATCCGCCAGGCGCATTGAAAGCCTCAAACAAACCGTCGTTGAACTTGACCGCCGGATCAGTTGTATTGGGCGTCGGAAAGCCTGGCGTGGAGCGCGTAATGCTGAGGGAGGATTCGAGAACCAGGCGCGGCGAAACAGTGCGCGTATAGGTTCCGACAAGGTTGCGCTGGCGGTCGATGTACTGGATGCCGAAGGAGGGATCGATCGCCGTCTGGTCGGGGTTGGTCGTCGGCCCTGTGAGGTTGTCCAGGTTGAAGCGCGCGAAAAACTTATCCTTGCTGGAGATTTTGTGGTCGAGGCGCAGCGAAAACTGGTCAGCGTTTGTGACCACCTTCGATGCGGTGGCGTAAGTATTTGCGCCAAACGGGCCGGTCGGATCGTTGGGCAGTGGATAGCGCGCCAGCACCGCCGTGATCTTCGCATCGACAGGCACGAAGAGCGTATCCACCGACTTGTCCGGGTAGGTGACCGTATCGCAAACAAAACCGCTCTGCTGGCAGCTCTTGTTATCGGGCCGTTGATCGGCGGAAGGCACCGCCATCACCTGCGTGGTTCCCAGCACTTGGCGGAAACCTTGGTATTGCACAAAGTAGAAGCTTTGCTTGCGGCCGTCGTAGAGGTGCGGAATGAAGACCGGGCCGCCGTTGGTGAATCCGAATTCATTGCGGCGGAAAGGCGGAATGCGGCCGGGATAGGCCTGGGTTGGATGATCGAAGTAGTTGCGCGCGTCGAAGGCGGAGTTGCGCACAAACTCAAAGAAGGATCCGTGAAAGCCGCTTGCTCCCGAGCGGGTATGGATGTTCGTGAAGCCCGCCGCGCCCCGGCCGATCTCGGCCGGCATCCAGCCGGAGCTGGAATCGATGCTTTCGACCGCGTCCACATTGAAGTTCGAGAAGGTGGCACCGCCCATCTCCGGATCGCTGATGTCAGCCCCGTCCATGGCAAAGGTCGCCTCCACGCCGCGCTGTCCATTGATGGCGAACTGGGCCGTGAAGTTGGTAGCGCCGTTGACGTCGGTCATGGTGCCGGCAGCCAGCAGCAGCAGCGTGCTGAAGTCCCGCTTGTTCAGCGGCAGCTCGCTGACCGCCTGGCTTGACAGCTCCTCGCCGCCGGTGGCCGCAGGAGCCTTGAGGATGGAGACAGTCAGTTCGCCGCGGCCGGAGAGCGTGAGGACAACCGTGGGCCCGCCGGCGCCGGGAGGGCTGGCAACCAGATCGATGGGCAGCGCGTAGTCGATCTTGCGGCCCTTGGATTCAATCGAGAGGCGGTATTGTCCCGGCGAAAGATTCAGCAAGCGAAAGCTGCCATCGGCGGCGGTGACCGCTTCGGCGGCGGCGTTGGCTGCCAGCCGGACCGTCGCGCCAGGGATGGGCGCTCCGGACGCGTTGCGCAGAATGCCCTGCCAAACGGGCAGGGCTGCCGGTTGCGCACAGGCTCCCGCCACAGCGAGCAGCCAGGCCACTATAACCAAAACAATGGCCGACTTGTCCGCATAACCAGCTTTTCCGCGCTCGTTCTCGAACTCGACTTTCAAAAGAATCCCTGCCATTACTGGGGAATGTTGGGACTTATTCAGGGTATACCCCTGCCACAGAGGGCGCGGTGTTCGTTTGGATAATTGCCTTGCCTGTCAAGACAACAGGTTTTTACCCCGCTTCGAGCTTCAACCTCTACACTGTTTCCAGCTCATGACTCTCTCCGGCTCAGCTACCGACACCATTGCCGCCATCTCCACGCCGCCGGGGCGCGGGGGTATCGGAATCGTGCGTCTGAGCGGGCAACAGGCGGCGTCGATTGCCGCGCAATTGGTGCGCCTGCGCCAGCCGCTGGAACACGGGCGGGCGCGGCTGGCCGATGTGCTGGATGTAAATTCAGGCAGCGACCCAGACCGCATTGACGAGGCGGTGGTCACGTTCTTTGGCGCTCCGCGCTCTTATACTGGCGAAGATCTTGTGGAGATAGCAGCGCACGGTTCGCCGGTGGTGCTGGAGCTGCTGTTGCGCCGCGCAATCGGACTGGGCGCGCGGCTGGCCGAGCCCGGCGAGTTTACACAGCGCGCCTTTCTGGCCGGCCGGATCGACCTTACCCAGGCCGAGGCGGTCCGCGATCTGATCGAGGCGCAGACGCTCACTCAGGCGCGCCAGGCCGCTAGCCAGATGGGCGGCGCGCTCAGCCGGCGCGTACAGCCAGTGAAGGGGGCGCTGGTCGAACTGATCGCGCTGCTCGAAGCCGGCATCGACTTTGCCGAGGACGATGTGGACGTGGCTCCGGCGGCTGAGATCGCCCGCCGCATTGGCGAGTTGACGCCGCCGCTCATCGCGCTCGAAGCTTCATTCGCCCGCGGGCGCATCGTGCATGACGGGCTGACGCTGGCCATCGTGGGCCGTCCCAACGCCGGCAAGAGCTCGCTCTTCAACTGCCTGGTCGAGCGCGACCGCGCCATTGTGACCGCGACCCCCGGCACCACTCGCGACCTGGTGACGGAGCGCATTTCTCTTGACGGCATTCCGCTGGAACTGGTGGATACGGCCGGGCTGCGCGAGACCTTCGAGGAGGTCGAGCAGTTGGGCGTCGCCCGCAGCCGCGAAGCGCTGGCTGACGCCGCGCTGGTGCTGGTGGTACTGGACGCCACTCAGCCGCTCAATGACGAGGAGCATCGGTTGCTGGAGGCCGTGCAGGGCCGGCCCGCGCTGGTGGCCGTGAACAAGAGCGATCTGGCCGAGGAGGGCTCGGCGGCACAGGAGGCCGCCGGTGTTTTGGCCAGTGTCCCGGCGCTGGCAACTTCAGCGCTTACGGGCGAGGGCATAGCCGCGCTACGCGAGCGGATTCTGGCGCTGGCCACGGGCGGAGCCGCCTCAGAGCCGGGCATGCTGACCAACATGCGCCACCACCAGGCCATCGAAACTGCTTTGGCGGCCCTGGCCGGCGCAGCGCAGGCCAACTCGACCGCCATCCCCCACGAGATGATCCTGCTGGACCTATACCACGCGCTCGGGGCCCTCGACTCGCTGACCGGCCAGACCACATCCGACGACATTCTGAATTTGATTTTTTCTACGTTCTGCATTGGCAAGTGAGGTGAAGTCCGGTAGGGTCCGAGGAAATGTAGAAAATGAAACAAACTCCTTTGGCGACCCTCAATCCGGCCACCACAACAACGAGCCAAAACCATTAGTTGGGCACAAAACCGCCGACAAAATCCCCGGCCCCATCGCTCGCTTTTGCACGCGAACTTCAGAGGCAGGACGGTAGGGGGATGGCCGGCGCGCTCTACTTGAACGGCTTTACCGCCGCGGGCTGTTCCGTGTCCACATGCCCCACCGAAATCGCGGCGACGTAATAGTTCTCTCCGCGGATGGGGCTGCCCGCCAGCCGCCGCAGCATGGCCAACTGGCCCACATGAGTCAGTGCGTCGGCCACCGGCCCCTGGAACAGCCGTTCGACCGGCGCGCGCAGCGACTCGCCGGAAGCCAAAAACGCATCAAACGCCTGGAGCGACTCGAAGAACCGATGCTTCTCGGCTCCCCAGGCCAGCGGCTGGGAGTTATGCCAGCGCTCCTGCCCAACGGCCATGCTCAGCGCCCAGTCGAAAAGATCGCCCATGTGGGCCAGAATTTGCACCGGCAGGCGCCCGGCTCCGGCAAAACCCGCAAAATGGTCCGGAGCCCCTTCAAGGGCTCGCGCGGCGCGATAGGCCAAGGTGGCCAGCGTGTGGCGCAGTAATTCCCGTTTCTCATCCATACCCAAAAATATAGCGCAGTACGGCAGCCACTCTCCAGCCAGCGCATCTCCGCCAAGCGCGGCAAATTAGGCGCGGAAACCGCTTCTCTGATAAACTAAAGGTTCTGAGTCCAACCGCAGGAAACCACTATGTCCATTCATCCCGTCATGCAGCGCCTGGCCGCGACAAGGAACGCTTGCAGGCCTTTGAAGGTCTGGTCATCGCCGTCAATAAAGGCCCCCAGGGCACGTTTACCGTGCGCAAGATGAGCTTTGGCCAGGGCGTGGAGCGCATCTTCCCGTTCAACTCCAAAGTGGTCGACAAGATCGAGAAGATTCGCAGCTACAAGGTGCGGCGCGCCAAGCTGTTCTACCTTCGCGGACTGCGCGGCAAGGCCGCCCGCCTGAGGGAAGTGGACCGCGAGACCGGCAAGGTACGCGCCTGAACCCGCACAATCCCGTTCCGTCGAGCCCCCGGCCCACTCGGCTGGGGGTTTTGCTTTCTATACTGGAGCCATGGCCAAGCCCCCGGTCTACCACCCCACAGACCAAGACCTGTCTGCGGGGACCCCGGTATCCCACCCCATCGACGAAGACCTGTCGATGGGGACCCCGGCATGCGGATTTTCGCTGGAAGAGGCCGCGCGCAAGCGGGGAGCACTGCGCATAGCCGGGCTCGACGAAGTGGGCCGCGGACCGCTTTTCGGGCCGGTGGTGGCTGCCGCAGTCATTCTTCCCAAGGGCTGCCGTCCGCAGGGCCTCAACGACTCGAAGAAACTTTCTGAAAAAGAGCGCAACGAACTTGACCTCGAGATTCGGTTGAACGCCGTAGCCTGGGCTATCGCCGCCGTCGATGCCCAGACCATCGACCGCATCAACATCCGCCAAGCCTCGCTGCTGGCCATGCGCCTCGCCGTTCAGCAGCTTGCCATCAGCCCGGACTTCCTGCTCATCGACGGCCGGGACATGATCGACTGGGACTGCCCGCAACAGGCCGTCATCCACGGCGATGCAACCAGCCTCTCCATCGCCGCCGCCAGCGTCCTGGCCAAAGTGCACCGCGACCGGCTGCTCGTCGAACTGGACCGCGAGTTCCCCGGCTATGGCCTGGCCAGCCACAAGGGCTACTGTTCCCCGGAGCACATCGCGGCCCTGGCTCGTCTGGGCCCCACCCCGCTGCACCGCAAGAGTTTTCACCCGGTGGCACAGGCTGCGTTACAATTCCCTCAATCCTGAATCACCGTGGAGGCTCGTCTTGGCGCGGCTGCGTTGCGTGTGGATTCTATCTCTTGTCTGCCTGCCGCTGATCGGCTGCGATAAGAACCATCCCAAGAAGCCCGACACCTCCAAGGGCTCGGTGACAGGAATTGTCCTGTGCGCGGATACCGGCAAGCCCGCGCGCTTTGCCACGGTCACTCTTCTGCCTGCTCCCGGCAAAGCGGCACAAACCAAGGAAGCCGCCCAGCCTGGGATCACCGACAGCGCGATGACCGACCTCGACGGACGATTCACCCTTGAAGCGGTGGACCCCGGCCAATACTTCGCCACTGCCACTCTGGAAGGCTACCTGGACCCGGCGCGCGGCCTCGACTTTGCACGAATCAGTGAACACGCCAGCGATGGGGAACAGGAACTCGACGCGATCGGCCAGTGGAAGGATCATCTCTCCGAAATCACCGTGCAGGCACATCGCGCCACCGACCTGTCGCTGGAGGTGGAACGCGGCGCCGAGATCAATGGAACGGTCACCTACGATGATGGCAGCCCCGCCATCGGCATGCACTTCGTGCTCCAGCGCAAAGCGGAGAAGAGCCGTTGGAGCGGCGTCGGTTTTGCTCTCTTCAGCGGCTGGCAGATCGAAGAGCGGAGCGACGGCCACGGCCGCTACACTCTCACCAATCTGCCCGCCGGGGAGTACAAGGTCTGTGCCTCAATGCCTTTCGATGACGAAGAAGCCGCGCCCAGCGTCTGCCTCGGCGACACCTTCCGCAAGAAAGATGCTAAGACCGTTAAAGTGCAGGCCGGAGAGATTGCAAGCGATGCCGACATTGAAATCCCTCTTTCTGGACTGCATACAGTAGCTGGAACAGTGACCGCTCTGGCCGACGGTCATGCGCTGAGCCACGCCACGGTGCGGTTGCTCTACGCCGATGACCGCGAGCAAGCCCGGGAGATCAAAAGCCTCGACGAAGGCAAATTCACTTTCCGTTACGTTCCCGAAGGCAAATACATTCTTGCAGTTACCGGAGCGCAGGACGCGGAGCAGAAGGAATCCGAGCCGGCTCCGGGCGATGCCCAGACAGCGGCCCCGAAGACCGCCGCCGCTCTTCGTTATGCGGATAAGGAACTGCCGCTCATCGTGCTGGACGACGTGGACGATCTGAAAATGCAACTTGACCTGACTCCGCCGGATAAGACCCAAAAACAATAGACAGCTCCAGCGCGGCAGCGTAGGGGGAGATTACAGAAGGTCTTCCACAGGCCGCGCAAAGGGCCATTGCCCCAGCCGCCGGGCGCGATAAAGGTAAATCAGCGAACCGGAAACCCCAATCGCCGCGGCCACGCCCAGTCCGCCGAGCGCGTGAGTCCGATTGACCAGGATGAAGATGAATCCCGCCATGGCCACCAGCGGCGGCAGCGGATAAAGCGGCATCCTGAACGGCCGCTTGAGCTCCGGCCTCTGCACCCTCAACAGCATCACGCCCGCCTGTTGCAGAAAAAACTGGAGCAGGATGCGTGTAATCACCAGCATCGTAATCACCTGGGCCAGCGAAAAGAAGCAAAAGCCGGCGGCGACCACTCCCAGGGCGACCAGCGACCGGTGAGGAATGCCGTGCCGTGGATGAACGGCGGCCAGAAAGCGGAAGTAGTTGCCGTCGCGGGCGGCGGCGTAGGGCACACGCGAGTAGCCCAGCAGCAGCGAGAAGACCGAGGCAAAGGCCGTCCAGATAATCAGAGCGGCCATAAGGCGGCCGGCCCAGGGTCCAAAGGCCGCGCGGGCAATATCCGCCACCAGTTGCAGCCGGACCGTGGCGCCGGCCGCAACATGGGCAGCGGCATCGCGCATCGACGGCAGGGCAGCGAGGTTCATCAGTACGTAAAACGCCGAAACGAAGAGCACCGAGAGCAGAATGGCGCGCGGGATCGTCCGTTCCGGCCGCCTTACCTCGCCGCCGAGAAAGGCGATGTTGTAGTAGCCCCAATAGCAGTAGGTGGCGAGCAGCGTCGCCTGCGCCAGCCCGCCCAAAGCCACGGGAAGGGTAAGCGCGGGCGAGGCCGGCATCCGCCATCCGCCTGTAGCCGCCGCATGGGCAAACCCGGAGACGATCACCCCCGCAATCGCCGCCAGCATCCCGGCAAACAGCACCCAGGCCAGCCGCGTAATGGAGCTGAGATTGCGATAGAGCAGCGCCGTCACCAACAGGCAGGCGCCGGCGGCGGCAAAATTCGCATAGTGCAGCGCAGGCCACGCGGCTAACGGCGCGCCGTCCAGTCCCGGCCAGAACCAGGCCAGAAAACTCGACAGCCCGATGCAGCCCGAGGCGATGGAGAGCGGAGCCGAAAAGCTCAACTGCCAGACGTAAAGAAAACTGAGCCAGTTGCCCGCGCGTTGGGGCCCATATATCTCGCGCAGAAAGGCATACGAGCCGCCGGCGCGAGGAAAGGCGGCGCCCAGCTCGGCCCACACCAGCCCATCGGCCACAGCGATCACCGCGCCCAGCACCCACGCCCACACCGACAGCCGGAAGCCCGCGGCGGCAATCACCAGGGGCAGCGTGATGAACGGCCCTACCCCGATCATCTCCAGCATATTGAAGGCCACGGCGGAGCGCAGGCCGATGCGGCGCTGGAGAGTGCCGCTGCTGCCGGAAGTGGGCTGTGAGTCAGTCATGATGCTTCTGCGCTCCCCGGATTGTACACTGACGGGAAGTATGATTCTTGCCGAGAGATTTCAACGAGCAGCAGCGGGTTCGGCCCTCGCCGGCCTGATTCTTGTGGGCACGGGCACCCTTCGCATGACCGCGCAGCAGGCGGCGCAGCCTTCCGCGTCCGCCACGGCCGAGTTGGCGGCGTTTCCGCTCCCCGAGCCCAGCGAGATTGCCTTGCCCATTGCAGAAGACCGCGGCCAGGCGGCGCTGGAGCAATCGCTGAAACGCCTCTCCACCACCGCCAGCGTCATGATGATCGTCGCCCACCCGGACGACGAGGACGGCGCGCTGCTGACCTATTTATCCCGCGGCCTGGGCGCGCGGTGCACGCTGCTGACCCTGACCCGCGGCGAGGGCGGCCAAAACGCCATGTCCGCCGACAGCTACGACGCTCTCGGCCTCATCCGCACCAACGAGCTGCTAAAAGCGGATGAGTTTTATGGCGCAAAGCAACTCTGGGGCACGGAGGTGGATTTCGGCTTTTCCAAGACTCAAGAGGAATCCTTCGCCCGCTGGGGGCACGACCGCGTTCTCTATGACGCCGTGCTGGCGGTGCGCCGCGAACGCCCGCAGGTTATCGTCTCCACCTTTGTGGGCGGCATCACCGACGGCCACGGCCACCACCAGGTCTCCGGCGAGATCGCGCAGGAAGTCTTCAAGGCTGCCGCCGACCCGAGCGTCTTTCCCGAGCAGTTGAAGGACGGTTTGCAGACCTGGCAGCCATTAGCCGTCTACGGGATGGTCCCCTTCGCGCCGGTCACCGAAAAAGGCATGTTCGACTACGCCACCGGCAAATGGGCGCCAGCGCGGTTCAAGAATTACGTGACCGGGGAAATTACCGGGGGCATCCCCTCGACCGACGTGACTATCCCCGTCGGCGCGCTGGACCCGGTGCTGGGGCGCAGTTCTATGCAGATTGCGCGCGAAGGCTGGGGCCAGCAGAAATCGCAGAACGGCGGCGCAAACCCCACGCTGAGCGGCCCGGCTACAACGAGCTATCACTTGTGGGCCGTGGCGCCGGAAGCAGCCGCAAAGCCGGGGACAACGGCGAGCAACGACGATCTCTTCCACAACCGCAAGGTCAACATTGATACGAGTGTCGCCGGCATAGCGCGTCTCGCTGGCCCCCATCCCGTCTGGTTTGTTTCCGGCTGGCGTGAGATCGATGATGGCTTGGCCCAACTAGAAAAGGACCGCCACTGGATCAGCTCACTCGAAGCGGCGCACCGACTGGCCGTACTCTATCGCAAGACAATCCAACTTGAGCATTACCTCCTTCTCAGCAGTGATAGGGACCACTGGGGGATTCAGAATGAGCTAAGCCTGAAGCTGGAGCAGTTCCAGTCGGCGCTCAAGGAATTGCTGGGCCTGGATCTGGCAACCTTCACCACCAAAGCGGCAAGCGCCCAGGGGGGCGGCCCGTTTCGCGGCGCATCGGCCGATGAGATGCCGCGCAGCGTGACACCGGGCGAGGAGTTCCGGGTGCGGGTGCATACGGCGCAGGCCACGCCGGAAACGCGGCTCAACCGGGTCTGGCTGGAGAGCCGCGGCGGCGACCAGTGGAAGGCCGAAAACACGACCGGCGCAACCGACACCGCGGCCCCGGTGAGCGATCAATTCTTTGGCGTGCAGGCTGCGGAGAACGCCGAGCCCACCCAGCCCTACTTCACGCGCTCCTCCATCGAGCAGCCGTACTACGACCTCACCAAGCCGGAATACCGCGAGCGTTCCTTCGCCCCCTGGCCGCTGGCGGCCTGGGCGGAGTTCACCTTTGACGGCCTTCCCATCCGCGCCGGCCAAGTGGTGCAGACGTTGGAGCGGGTTCCGGGGCAGGGCGGCGTCTATGAGCCGCTCGTTGTCACCCCCGCCATCGGCGTCCGCATCGACCCTGAGGCCCGCATCCTTCCCCTCGACGGCTCGACCCTGCCGGTTCAGGTCACGGTGCATACCGAAGCTGCGGCCGAGGGAACCGTTGAGTTGAATTTGCCCCCTGGCTGGAGATCGGAACCGGTTCATGCTGCGTTTCATCGAAATAGCGCCGGGGACACAGAACCGATGTTGTTCTCCGTGACTCCAGCCGCAACCGAAACCGGCGCCTACGCCTTGCAAGCCGTGGCGCGCTCCGCCGGGCGCACCTATCAGACCGGCTGGCAGAGCGTGGGCTACGCTGGCCTGCGCCCCTATAACCTGTACAAGCCCGCCCAGTTGAAGACCCGCAAAGTAGATGTGAAGCTGGCGCCGGGACTGCGCGTGGGTTACATCATGGGCACCGGCGACCTGGTTCCGCAGGCTATCGAGGCCCTGGGCCCCACCCCCCACCTGCTGACCGCCGCCGAGCTGGCCTCGGGAGATCTTTCCGCCTGGAATGTGATCGTGATCGGTATCCGCGCCTACTCGGTTCGTCCTGAGCTTGCCGCAGCCCAGCCGCGGCTCCAGGAATTTGTCCGGCGAGGCGGAACCCTGATCGTCCAGTACCAGAGCGCCAACTTCCCTGCGCCTCTGCCGCTGTCGATGGGGCGCATGCCGGAGCGGGTAGTGGACGAGGCTGCGCCGGTGAAGCTGCTGGACCCGACGAATTCCCTGCTCACGTGGCCCAACGCGATCGGCGCCGCGGACTTCGACGGCTGGGTCGAGGAGCGCGGGCACTCCTTCCTCGATACCTGGGACGCAGGTTATACGGCGCTCACCGAGACCGCCGATGCCGGCCAAGATCCGCAGCGCGGCGGCCTGCTGGTAGCGCATCCCGGCAAGGGCGCCTATATTTATGTCGCATTCGCCCTGTACCGGCAGCTCCCCGAGCTGGTCCCGGGAGCTTACCGGTTGCTGGCGAATGTGCTTAGCGCGGGCAGGGGCGACGCGGCCGGCGACGATCGAACGAAACTACCGGTACCATAAGTGCTTGAGCGACCCGAAGTTCCTTCAAAGCAAGAGAAATACTGATAGATACTATTGTTACAGATATATCAATTCACCACATTGATGGGCAGTAACATCGACCGGTAACATCCCTGGTAACTTTGTTAAAAACATGTGAATTCGTCAAATATTCATCAACATCTGCGAGGCTTGGTTACGGGAGCGGTCAGGGAAAGCTTCGTTTGCGCGGATTTTTCCTTGGCTATCGATGTTTCTCCCGCATGCCGGTTAGGAAACAATCAGGCTTCATCTTCAAGGTTTCTACGGATGCGGGAGCTAGAGAGCGTTCGCTAAACATTTTCAGAAATGCTGTAGACAGGAAGCGATGACTTCAAGCCGGCTCAACCCCAAGGAGCGACGGCCCTGCACATCGACAGAAAGTCCACACTATTTCTGAAAAATGCCGCAGGTAAGCGAGCGCAGGCAATATCAAACTGATTTGAAAGGACAAAGAGAGGCCCAATGAATTTCAGACTCCAGACCGCTGCCGCGGCAATTCTGGCAGCTAGTCTCGTTGCTTCATACGCTTACACCCAGGATGCGACACCGCCGGCCAAGAAGCACACAGCAACCAAAAAGGCCAAGACTCCACCGCCGCCGACGGTGGAAGAGCAGATCCAGGCCCTGCGCCAGGATCTGGAGACCCAGATCAACAGCCTCAAGAACGATCTGGCCAACAAGGACGAGCAGTTGAAGAAGGCGCAGCAGGCGGCCGCGGATGCCCAGGCTGCCGCGGACAGGGCAAATGCCTCGGCCTCGGCCCAGAATCAGGCGGTAAGCGACAATGCGACAGCGGTCACCACGCTGCAAACGACCATCACCGATCTGAAAGCCAACCAGGCGTCGCTGGCCACCACCGTATCCGACGAGACGGCCAAGATCAAGAAGGAGATCGGCAGTCCCGGCGTCCTTCACTACAAGGGCATCGGCATCACGCCCGGCGGCTTCGTGGCGGGTGAAACTGTTTACCGCACCAAGGCCACCGGCGGCGACATTCCCACCGCCTTCAGCTCCATTCCATACGAGCACGCGGACGCCTATTCGCTGAGCGAGTTCTACGGCTCGGCCCGCCAGTCGCGCGTCACCCTGCTGGCCGAGGGCAAGACCAACTGGGGCACCCTGCGCGGCTACTACGAGGCTGACTGGTTGGGCACCGGCACCAGTTCCAACAACAACCAGTCCAACAGCTACGTCCTGCGCATGCGCATCCTGTACGCCCAGGCCGAGACCAACAGTCACTTGAAGGTTGCCGGCGGACAATTGTGGTCGCTGGCCACTGAAGGCAAAAAGGGCATTCCCAGCTCCCCCAGCGACATCCTCACTCCGCTGACCATCGACCCGAACTACGTTCCGGGCTTTGTGTGGACCCGCCAGTACGGCTTCCGCGTGGTCAAGAGCTTCGACAAGGCGGCCTTCGGCATCTCGGCCGAGAATCCGCAGCTCCTCTACGCCGCATCGCTGGCCGGCAACACCCCCTATGCCGTTCTGGGCAGCGCCGGTGCCAATGGCGGCAACTATAACGCCACCATCAGCGCCTGCTCGCCCTCGACCTCCATCGTGAACTACACCAACCAGGTGGAGACGACCTCGACCGGCGCAACCATCGACGTCGCGGTTCCCGTCTACAAGACGGTCAACTCCTGCGCCAACGTCACCAACATCTCCTTCAACCAGGCCCCCGACATCCTGGTGAAGGGCGCCTTCGATCCGGGCTTCGGCCACTACGAAATCTTCGGCCTCGTCGGCTTTGCGCACGAAACTGTCTACCCCGGCGAAACCACCAACAGCAACCTCTACGGCGGCCTGACGGACATCGTCACCGGCTCGGCTGTGGCGCCGTCTCTGACCACGGCCGGCTACATACATGACAGCATCGTCGTCGGTGGCGTGGGCGGCAGCCTGCGCGTCCCGGTGATCAAAGACAAGCTCACCTTCGGCGTCAAGGGCCTCTTCGGACCCGGCGTGGGCCGCTACGGCGACTCCACGCTCTCCGACGTTACAGCGAACACGTGGGGCGGGCTTGAGCCCATCCACAACGCCTCCGGCCTGTTTACCCTCGAAGCCACGCCGAATCCTCGCCTGGTCGTCTATCTGAACTACGGCGGAGACTATGCCGGACGCGAAGATTTTGGCGTTGCCGGCTCCACCACCTCACTGGGCGCGCCCAGCGCGGACTTCTGTCCCAACACAGCCGGCGCCTTCGCCTGCACCACCACCCCCACGGCCGCGAACATCGCCGCTGGCGGCAAATGGGGCGGACACTGGGGCGCGCCCAGCAACGCCGCCGTGGGCTACGGTTCACGGTTGCTAAGCAACTCAAGCTGCAATACCACCACCGCTCCCGGCTACAACGGCAGCTCGACCGGCTACTACCCCGGCGGCTCGTGCGGCGCGCAAACCCGCGACGTGCAGGAAATCACCGGCGGCTACTGGTATGACATCTACAAGGGCGACCGCGGCCGCCTGCGCCAGGGCCTCCAGTACGGCTATGCGGTCCGCGAGGGCTGGTCGGGCGCGGGCACTCCCGGCATCGGCGCCAAGGGCATCGACAACATGGTCTGGACCAGCTTCCGCTACTACCTCCCATAACCCGCGAAGCTCCGGGTTCGGTGAAAAACAGAAGGGCAGCCCGCAGTATGGGCTGCCCTTTCAACTTTCATTGTAGCGATATAGTGGGATTCCCGAAGCCTACTTCCCGCGCGGCTCGCCTGTGGGCAGAAACGCGACGCCGGAAACCAGATCCCCCGAAGCCAGTACATCCCTCAGCAGTTCAGGATTGGCCCCGCTCTGGCCGTTCGCTGCGCTCCGTTCGGCGGCCGTTTGAAGCAGGCGCAGCGCGGTGGCCGGCGTGGTATCGGCAGGCAGGCGAAAAATCCATGGAACGTTGGTGGAGGTCAGCGTCTTGTCGCTGCTCAGCGCGATGACCGGCACAAAGCTCTTGAGCGCCAGTTGCTCCGCCAAGTGGCTCGCATTGCGATCCAGCGCCACGATCGCCAGCGCGTGCTCGTCCATCAGCGCATGAACCAATTGGGTTGAAGCCGCGCCCCAATTCTGATCGCTGGCCACGGGCAACAGCCTCCACTCCCGGCCCTTGGCCGTCAACGCCGCCTGAACCTCGGGCGACTGCGCGACCTCAGCAGCGTGGGGCCCAAAGAGAACCACGCGCACCGGCCCCGGCGGAACGTCGCTCGGGTACGGACCGGCGTAGTTCACTCTATCTTCACCCACGCGCGCGTAGGGCACCTGCGGTGCGGCCGGCGCCGCTTGCGCGGGCACTTGCGGCGCGGCAGACGCCGCTTGCGCGGCCGGAGATAATTGAGCCTTCTCCATTGTTGCAATGCGATACGTGATCGCCCCGTTATGCACCGTGCCCAGATACATCGGAGCCACATTCTTCTGGTTGGGATCGAAGACCATGTGCCCGGTCACGCCGTCGTATTCTTCGATATTGGCCAGCGCGTCGTGAATGCGGGCGCGATTCAGTCCGGCCTTGCAAATGGAATCCAGCAGCGCATTCATCGCGTCATAGGCCAGCGAGGCAAACTGCTCCGGCTTCTCGTGAAAGCGATCCTCGAACCTGCGGTTGAACTCCAGCCATTTTGGATCTTTGCGGGATGGATCGTAGGGGAAGACGGCCTCAAAGCCCTCGGCGGCATCGCCTGCCTCGGCCAGCAGCGTGGTCCCTAGCGTGCGATACGCGCCGAAAACGCGCTGCTTCATCCCCGCGGCCCGCATCTGCTTCAGGATGATGGCTGCCTGCGCCTCGTCGGTCCACAGCACGATGGCGTCGGCACGCGAGGAGCGAATCACCTGCAACTGCTTAGAAAAATCCGTATCGCCGGGCAGATACTTCTGCTCGATAACCACCGGATGACCCAACCGCCGCGAGGCATCCCGGAACTTGGGAACGCCAAACCGGCCATAGCGGTTGTTCACTCTCAGCAGCGCCACGCGTTTCAACCCCAGTTCGGTATAGATCCGCCGCGCCAGCGTCAAACTTTGCACCCGGTCGTCTTGTAGGACCTCGAAGAACCAGGGGATATAAGTCTCAGGAATGGTGGGATCGGTCGACGCCGAGTTCACGATGGGGATCTCGGCGCGCAGCGCCACGCGCAGCATGATGTGGGTGGACTCCGAACTGATCGATCCGAAGATGGCCCAGTCCCGGTCGTCGTAGATCATCTTCACCGCTTCGTTCGAGGCCGAGCCCCAGATGGCGGGATCGGTAGGCCGGTCATCGCCATAGACCGCCTTCGCCTGCCAGTTGTCGTAGTCGTTGTGCGGCATCAGCTTGAAAGGCTTGCCGCCATAGCCGCCGCGGGCATTGGCCTCTTCCAGGGCCAACTGCGCGCCGTGCAGCATGCGCAATCCAAACACCGATTCCGGATTGGGCTCGACGGGTCCAAAGAAGCCAATGCGCACCTCGGTCAGGTTCTTAGGCTCGGGAATATCCCGCGCGGCGCCGGAATAGATATTGGGGTGTGTGTAGTTGAGGTCATAAGGCGCGGCAAATTTTGCATAGGGGCTCAGGTCCGCGGGCTCGCCCGCGTAAGGCGCAACTACCCGATCCTTGGGCGGCCCTGGCGGATGCGCGCCACACTCGCACGATCCCTTGCCCGTGACCGTAACCGGACTCGCATTCTGACCCGCGGCCTGCACCGCGTCCTGGCTCGAATACTGCGCGCCAAGATTCGCAGCGCCGCCCGCGGCCATCGCACATGCCGCAAACAACAACCATCCCTTGCGCATGAGAACTACTCCTCGCTGCTTGCTGCCTTATCCGTGCGGAACATGGCGATGGCCTCGATCTCGATGAGCAGCTCGGGCCGGCAGAGATGCGCCTGAATGCCGGTCGATGCGGGCAGCGGATCGAGCCCCTGCTCCTTGAAGAACGCCGTGCGACCCTGATTGAAGACGTCGTAGTCGCGATCGATGTCCCGCAAGTAGCAGGTAGTGCGCACGATGTCGTGCCAGGTGGCGCCTTCGCTCTCCAGCAGGCCGGTGATGTTGTCGAAGGTGCGCCGCAGCTGGGCGGGAAAATCGCCGATGTGGACGCTCCGGCCCCGCTCGTCGATGGAGGCGGTGCCCGAGATCAGCAGGATACAGACCCCGCCGATATCGATCCTCATGCCGCGCGAGAATGAACTCGGCTTGGCATAGGCGTAAGCCTCATTGAGCACGCCATGATTGGTCATGGCGCGCTTTTTGATGGGCGCGTGTGCGATGGCTTCCAGAATATCCGCAAATGCATTCATGATTGTTTGTCTCCTGATGATCTTATTGTGGTTGTCGAATTCCGTGGCTCAACCCCTTGGCCGTGGCGACCCATATGTCGCTGCCCTGAAAGTCGATGCCAAGAACGTAGTTGTGGGCCGGCGCGGTAGTCACGGCCACCGGCGTTACCTTGCCTTGCGCGTCGCGCACCGTCATCTCCGGCTTACCGTCCTTGAGCGACGGACGATAGACGGCCCAATTCACGCCGTCGTAGTAAGCCAGCCCCTTGTCGGTGCAGAACCAGGCGCGATTGCCGTCCACGCCCTTGATCGAGTTGATGAAGTTCGAGGGAAGCCCGCTGTCTTTGGTGAGGAAGTTGTGCCAGTAGCGGCCATCGTAGCGGCTGGCCCCGAAGTAAGTCGCCGCCCATACAATGTTTTCGACATAACTAACTGAAGTGACAATCTCGTGGATCAGGCCCTGGTCCTTGAAGAGCACAATCTCGTTTTCGCCGTCGGGATCTTCGTACTTGTCCCAGCGCCCGGTTTTCTGGGTGTATTCAAGGAGCCCGCTGCCCCACACCGCGTAATAAACCTTGTCAGGAGCGGCGGAGACTGCATACACCCAGATCTCCACCATGGGCGTGTTGCGCTCGTTGTAGAGCGTCCACTGGCTGGTGCGTGTATTCAGGCGACACGCGCCGGCTGCCGTGGCCACCCACACGTTCTCGCCTTCCACCGAGACGCCGTAGACCACATCGTTGCTCAGCCCCGAATTCAACTGCGTATAAGTGTCGATTCGTCCGCCTGAAATCCGGCTCAGCCCCGCCATGGTCCCGGCCCACACATCGCCTGTGCGCTTGTCCAGCGCCAGCGAAAGCACGGCGCGATGCGCCAGGCCGTCCTGGGTGGTGTAAGTCTTCCACGCATGATTCTCGTAGACGGCCAGGCCATTTTCCGTTCCCGCCCAGATGCGGTCCCCATCCACCAGCACGGAAAAGACGTGATTGTCGGGCAGGCCGTTGGCGGTGGTGAAGTTCTCAAAGCGGAAGCGCGGCAGCACCTGCGGTGGGGCAGACGCCGCTTGCGCGGCATGAGAGTTTTGCACTCCAGACACCGGCTGCTGCGCAGCAAAAGTGAAAGGCGCAGCGGCCGCGAGCATCGCGCAAATCGAGAGCGTCTTCAATGCCAACTTTTTCATCGCGTCCTCAGGTACTCGATCAGGTCGTTCAGTTCATCCTTGGTCAGATCGTTCGTGCGCCCGTGCTTATCCTCCGGGTTGTAGACCGTCCAGATCTCTTCCAGCGTCCGCGCCGAGCCGTCGTGCAGGTAGGGCGCGGTGAGCGCAATTTCAGTCAACGGCACCGCTTTCAGCAGGCCTGTATTGTCGGTGGGCTTGCGCGTCCCCACGTCGGAGATTTTCTGGTTGGTGCCCTTGGGGCCGCTGTGGCAATAGGAGCAGCGGTTGCTCTCCGGAATCGGCTTGCCGAACTTGTCTTGCGCGCGCTCGAAGAGCGCCTGGCCGCGCTCCTGCGCCGGGGTCTGTTCGCCGTTTGCCATCCGCCACCGGTTCGGCCGAGGCTCCAGACTTCGAATATACGCAGCCAGGTCGGCCAGTGTCAGGTTGTCGTAGGTTTCCGAGCGCCAGAAATACTTTTCCGTTCGCGGGCCGCACTCGGTGGGAATGTCGGGGTTAGTTCCGGTCCACTTGTAAGGCTCGGTATCCTTGATGCCCTCAAGCAGCTTGTTGGCCACAGTGTTGCGGCCAAAGCCGTCCGGCT
The DNA here is from genome assembly GCA_049509715.1 of Occallatibacter sp. Taxonomy (GTDB): domain Bacteria; phylum Acidobacteriota; class Terriglobia; order Terriglobales; family Acidobacteriaceae; genus Telmatobacter. The sequence continues at coordinate 27,596 of JBEKZR010000045.1, forward strand.
CCAGGTTCCAGGTGATGCCGTCGAAGGTGGAATCGATGTGGCAACTGGAACAGCCTATCTGTCCCTGGAAGGAATAGCGCGCGGTGTAGAAGGTCTGCTCCCCGCGGCGCAGCGGCGAGATGGTCGTCGGGCCGGCCAGCGTAATGGTGGATGCCACGCGGTTGGCGCGCGTGTCGATCACGCTGATCGTATCTTCCATGCGGTTGGCCACGAACAGCCTGCGCCCGTCGCGCGTCAGCGCCAGCCCGCGCGGATTGCGTCCCACCGCGATGCGCGCTGCCACATAGTTGGCGCTGGCCGAAAGATGCTGCACGAAAGGGCCGTGATGCGTATGAATGAAGCGCAGCAGCCGCGGCACATCGATTACAGTCACCATCTCCGAGCCGCCGCTGGTAACGTAGATGCGCGACTTGTCCGGCGCAATGGCCACGCCAAAGGGCTGCGAGGCGTAGCGCTCGAGTTCGTCCAGCGGGAGCTCTACGGAAGCCTTGCCCACATCCGCGCCGAAGACCGTGATCGTGTAGGCGAAGGCGCCGCCATGTTCGAGGTGCGCCAGCGGTATTAGATTCTTGGGGTGATATTCGGCCACCACGCCCAGCCGTCCATCCGCGGAAATCGCCAAGTGAAAGACGCCCGCAATCCGATGCAACGGCATGCGATCCACAACCACGGCGCGCGCCGCATCGATCACCGTAATCTCCGATTCCGGCGCCGTACGATTGTCCTGCTCAGTCCGTACTCGCGGCGGATTTGGATAAACATGCGTCGCGTAGATCCGGCTTCCATCGGGAGAAAGAGTGAGATAGCTCGAACCGCGCCCAGCCAGCAGCCGCTTCTCTTCCACGCCGGTTTGCGCGTCCAGCACGGACACATCGTTGCTGATGCGATTGGCCACAAACAGCCGCTTGCCCGCCCGGTCCTCCACCACGCTCGACGGCTCCGCTCCCACCGGCCACGTGGCCGCCACCGCCAGCGTGCCCGTATCGATCACCGAGAGCGTGTCGTCCCATGAGTTGGTCACAAACAGCCGCCCGCCGTCAGGCGACAGCGATAATCCGCGCGGCACGCGTCCCACCGCGATGTTTCTGATGACCGCAAAGCTAGCCGCATCCAGCACCCGCACCTCTTCGCTCTGCTGGCACAGCACGTAAAGCCGCGCGCCATCCGGCGAGAGCAGAACCTCCAGCGGCGAAGCGTAGTCCACGGCATCGCCCGCGTTCGCATGAACCGGCCGATCGGTCCAGAACGCAACCGCGAGCAACGCCACGGCCAGCGCCGCCAGCCCCGTGCCCAATCGGGTTTGCAGCCTTTGCCTCACTTGGGCTCCTCCACCGTCAGCACGCGATCCACGTCGAGCTTCTCCAGCGTTTGCTCGCGCCCGCTGGGCCAGTGAACGATAAGTTTGTCGATGGTGGTGGCGGCGCCCAGCCCGAAATGCAAACGGCCGTCGTCCTGCGAAAGATAGCCGGAGCCTGCCACGCGCTCCGCCGTATGCCGCTTGCCCGCGGCGAAGACTTCAACGCGCGCGCCAATCCCGTCGCGGTTGCTCTTTGTCCCCACGAGCTTGATGGCGATCCAGTGGCCGGTGCCGGTGGAGACGTTGTGCAGCAG
>JBEKZR010000450.1:0-2836 GCA_049509715.1 Occallatibacter sp.
GAAGAGCATCCCAGACGAGAAGAGCATCCCAGACGAGAAGAGCATTCCAGACGAGAAGAGCATTCCAGACGACGAGAGCAGGCCAGACGACGAGTGGGTGCCAGACTCGGAGAGGATGGCAGACGAGGAGAGCCAGTCTGACAGCTATTTCCAGAATCAAACGCCAGTCTACACATTCCTGGAGAGCTCGCCACTCGACGAGTACAGCGTAATTGCCCGCATGCACCGCAAGGAGGCTAAACAACTGGTTGAACGCGCACACCAGGCACAGGATGAGGGCCGGGACGAAGAGGCCAAGTTATTGATGGATCTGTCGATCAAGTGGGTGGAAAGGGCAGAGGAGTTCGAGAAGGCGGCCAGAGGCGAGGGCGGCGACCCGATTGTGGCCGAAATACTAGATAGCCAGGATGAAATGATTGAAAAAACCAGTATCAAATATACCCCGCAATTTATCTCGGCAAAGGATATACGCCCCCCGCGAGTGCCGAAGCATATGCGGCCGCCCCCGCCTGGACCCATTGCTCGCGCCATGACCTGGATAAAGCGCAAGTTCAAGTAGTGATGCGCTGGCCGTGCTGGGCAGGCAACATCGTATTCCAGTCCTCAGAAGCGAAACGTGGACTCCCGGCGCTGTTCAAGGCGGCTTTTTGCGTCAAAAGCCGGGGGTGTGCGATCCTTCCCAGATCCTCCGCCGCGGCGGACGGGACTTGGGACACCTATTTTTGTGCGTTTGGGACGCGGCCACCTGCCGAATCGCCCACCCTGCTAGGTCAGCGTTGATAGCAAGCCGCGCAGATCTCCTTCGATCGCGCCCAACACGTTGGCTTGTACGAGCGGAAGCCTGACAGGTTCGATTGTTTCCGGCGTACCGCCTCCCGAGTATTTCGCAAATGCTCTTCCGATTCTCCTATTCTTGGATCGCACGCTGCCTGCATCGCCGTGGTCAACGTCATGCCTAAGATACGTTCGAAGATCATTGACATCTGCGAAAGAGCCTGGCCACTTCCCTTCGAGTCGCTGTCCGGGTGACTCCCGAAATAGGAAATATAGGTTGTCGATCTGCATCCTGTATTCTTCGAGGTTATGTGCGGGTTTCCTGATTTGGACCAAGGCTTGGGCGGTCTTGTTGGTGGCTTTGAAGAGATCCTCACCGTGGCTAGCTGCGTACTTCTTGTTCAGTTGGTCGACTAGATTTGCAATGGAATCGCCGAGTTCTGGAACTCGGCCTGAGATTCCGCTTTCGGCGACGACTGAGGGATCGAATATGTCGGCGAGTTTTGGAGAGAGAGTAAATAGCTTCCTCAGCAAAATCTCGTGCCGTGTCTTGGCACCTCCCTTAACGTTCGCATTGACTGAGCGTTGAAATGTGAGGTAATCGCTATCGGTTGCCAGTTGCCCCTTTTCTATCTGTTTCCCGAGTTCCTCGTTGAACGCCTCAAAGAACTTGAAAATCTCCTTCTCAAGTCCCTTCGTTTTCCCGGTTTCGATAAGCTTGCAAGTCAGCGTAATTAGTGACTGGACCACTGTACGAGTACGAAGCACGTCCCCTTTCCTCTCGAAGGCTGAATGAAGAAATGTCAGGGCGTTTCTTATCCTCTTTGCAACGGCCGAGGAACTCGAAAAAGAGCTTGCGGACTCAAAGGTAGCTTTAAGGTCTTCAAATCGAAGGCCTGTCTGCAAGCCCTCAATTTCAATACACGCAACTTTAGCAGCTATGTCGAAATGTGCGTAGCGCGTGTTCGCGACGGCGATGGTTTCTTTGAAGAATGGTAATTTGGAGACTGTGCGGGCAAAATCGCGAAGCTTACCATGAACCGCATTGAGTTTTTCGCTGCTTGTCAGTGGCAATCCAGCTTGCAGCCGTTGGAAAAACTCCTTCAATTCTTCATCTGAAGCGTCCTCTATCACGTCGTATTCAATTTCGAAATCATCAAATGCGTCTGTAACCGTTTGTGGAAGGTCGTTGTAAAAGCGCCCACCGAACTTCTTAGCCGATTCCTGTGAAAGGGGGAGTTCGTTGCTGCAGAAGTCATAAATGGCGAGCAGTCGTTGCTGGCCATCCTCTACGAGATACGATTCTGGGGAGGTCTTGATGAAGTAGAACTTCGGGAGCCTCCATCCGCGGAGAATTGAGTCGATGAGCGCCTGCTTCTGGGGTCGATCCCAAAGGCCACCCTCTCGTTGCCAGTCTGGAATTTCGTAACGGTTACGGCGCTTGAACACCTTGTCGATCGCCCTACGCTCACTGGTCATTTTCATACCGACAAGTATATGGCCATTGGCATTTCAACGCACATCGTTTTTCGGAGTTCTGAGCATAGATCGTGCGACGGCGGTCGTAGGGCTGTCCGCTCGAGCTTCCCTTGCCACATCCCCGTCGATGGAAGCCTTCGGTCAGGTTGTGATTCAATGAAACAGATGGCTCTTCCCCGGAAAAAGACGTTGCGCGGGCGGTTGATCTGGGCTTGGCGGAAGGCCCGCGAGTACGAGATGGTGGTGCGCGGCCTGGCCCACACCAGCCACCCGATGCTGGCGCAGATTGTGCCGGCGCGCTTCTGCAACCTGTCCTGCGCCTACTGCAACGAGTACGACAAGGTCAGCGAGCCGGTGCCGCTCCCGGAGATGCTGCGGCGGATCGACCGCCTGGGACGGCTGGGGACGGCCATGATCGGCATCAGCGGCGGCGAGCCGCTCACGCATCCCGAGCTGGATGAGATGATCCGGCGCATCCGGCGTACCGGGGCGATTGCCGGGGTGATCACCAACGGCTACCTCCTGAATGTAGACCGGATCGAGCGGCTCAACAAAGCCGGCCTGGACCACATGCAGATTTCCA
>JBEKZR010000451.1:0-2824 GCA_049509715.1 Occallatibacter sp.
GATGGCCACCAGCGGCCCGCTGCGGCGGACTTCCAGCGATGCCTGGTCGGAGTCCTGCAGCGGTTTGGGCCAGGCGGGCTGGGCCTGGCTGCCGGCCTTGATGTAGTCGCGAATCCTGCTCTCCTGCGTGGCGGCCAACTGCGGCGTTGGGTAGTCGATGATGGTGAGCGTGGCCGGACCGGAGCGCAGCGAGTAGTTGGCGGTTACGGTCTCCGCGCCGCGATCGAAGCCCACCAGCTCCGGCGGCAGAAGGCCGCCAGCTTCCGCATAGCCCGCCGGTCCTACCGCATAGTGCGTGGTCTGCCCGTCCAGCTTGGCCTGCGGCAGGTTGGCCAGGATGGGGGGCGCCAGCGATTTGGTTCCCTCGGGGACGGGCAACTGGCCGGCCAGTTCGCGCAGTTCGGAGCCGGACATGGGGCCGATGCGCGAAAAGTTCGCATCCACCACGGTATTGCCCAGCCAGAAGAGCACCCGGTTGTGGTTTGACGTGGCGCCAGTGCCGATCTCCTCCTTGGGCCATCCATTCTGGCGGTAAAACGAATAGGCGCCGTAGGCGCCGCTGGCGTCGTGAAAGCGCAGCGCGCGCAGGTTGAGCGTTTCGCCGCTGCGCTTGTAATCGGCCAGCGCGCCGTCGGTAAAGTCGTACTCCTTGAGGGCTGCTGCATTGGCCGGATCAGCCTGGGCGGGGTCGGTCACCGTCTTCGGCGGCTGCTCGGCCACCCATCCCGCAAACGCATCCGGCAGCAGCGCCTTGGGCACGGGCGGAAGCACCAGGTGCGCGGGGCCCTGCGGAGCCGGAGTCTGGGCCGGCGCGGCCTGCCCCTCGGCAACAGCCGCGCCCGCGCCGAGCAGCGCAGCCGAGCAAACCGAACAAGCCAGAATCGCAATCCAACGCATCCGCACACTCCAGTCTTCAGGGTACACGGTCCCATGGGTCTTCGCGTCCCTGTCTACTTGGACACTGACGGAGCCGGAAAGGTTCCTGCGGATTGATTCTTGCGGTTCGGAGAGGACGTTCGCCGCTGCGAAATGAAGCCAGCTAAATTCTTGCCTGCGAGATCGCTGTTAACCACGCATCGAACACCGCCGGCGACCGGTCACACAGCAAGCGGCGGAGGCGGCGGGTAGAGAATATCCCCAAGAACCTGGTAACGACCGCCGTAGAAGATCAGCGCATACTCTCGCACCCCCGTGCTCACGGGCCCTCCAAGGCAGATGCCGGCCAACAACGCGAAGCCGAATGCAACCACGCCGAAGAAGACCTCGAGAAGAACGCCGACCAGCGCGGCTGCGCCCGTCGCATCCGCGAAGACCGAGTGGATGCCGTATTCAATCGCCGCAACTGAGCCAGCCAGCATGAGCCCGGGGATGATCAGCACGATAAACAAGCCAATAATCGCAATCGCCGGCAGAATCAAGCGTAGCAACGCGTAAACAATAAACTGCCTCGTGTCGGCCTTGATCCGATCCCACACCTCTTCCCAAGCTTCGCCGGCCGTTGCATCCTCCAGCGCGAAATGCGGCAGCATCCAATCGCGCAAAACCACGTCGGCCATGACTCCAACCAGCACCAATAGAAAGATGACCGGAATCAAGGGCAATACGAGAGCCAGCAACAACCCCAGATCGGGATGGCCGCCCTGTGGAGTCTCGTGAAACAGCCGTATGAACCCAGCGACGAACGGAAGCGAGATCAACGCCACCAACAGCAGATAGCAGAATCCCACCCCTATATTCAGCCAGAAAAAGCGGTTCGCCTGCGCTCGATAGAGCCACCACCCAGGGCGAATCTCGCTGGTGTTGTGAATCAGGCAATGAAAGAAGGCAAACCGCAGCCGCGTGATCAGGTAAAAGATCACAAGGCAGAGAAGAATCGCGAGCAGCACCGCCGCCACAGCCGCCGCAATCCACACCGGAGGGATGTCGAACGGCGAATAGATCATCGGTCCATGTCCCGGCGAGGGGCCACCGTGCGTTGAGGATTGGAGATGGCCCCCGATCCCTTCGGTGATGATCGCGACCAGGCCAAGTTTCAGATAGGTTCCCCAGTTGAATGGCCTGAAGAGGAGCTCCCTGGTGCGTTGAATGGCAAGCGAAACGGAGTCGGCGGCAGAGATGGCGTGCATATGAGACCTTTCCTGAGGCAGACACAGCGTACCACATCACTACGCAAATTTTACGCGCGAAGTTCTACAGCCGGTTGCGGCATCGCGCTCCACCACGCATCGAAGGCCTTGAGCGCTCGCTCGCACTGCAACCTGTGCCGTTCCTTCTTGTCGCGAACCTTCTTGCGCAGCTCTTCATCGAGGGGTTCCAGCAGGTCGAAGGTGATGTTGGCCGGCTGAAAGTCTTCTGCGACGGCATGAGTGATGTAGTGGACCAGCGAGCCGAGGGCGCAGGCGCGTGGCGCGGCCGTGGGTTCTTCTCCGCGCGCCAGCGCAGCCGCGTAGATGCCCGCCAGCAGCCCGGTCGCAATCGACTCGGTGTAGCCCTCGACGCCGCAAAGCTGCCCGGCGAAGAGGAGCCGCGGCTCTTTTTTCAGGCGCAGAGTTTCATCCAGAAGAAGCGGCGCCTGGATAAAAGTATTGCGGTGAATCTGGCCGTAGCGCAGGAAGCGCGCGTTTTCCAGGCCTGGAATCAGGCGCAGCACGCGCGCCTGTTCGCCAAACTTCAGATGATTCTGGAAGCCGACCAGGTTGTAGCTGTCTGCGCGCAGATTTTCCTTGCGCAGTTGCACCACGGCCCAGGGGGTTTTGCCGGTGCGCGGGTCGCGCAGGCCAACGGGCTTCATGGGCCCGAAACGCAGCGTGTCGCGGCCTCGCCG
>JBEKZR010000452.1:0-2818 GCA_049509715.1 Occallatibacter sp.
GCCGGCAGGCGCAGGCAGGCCGCGCTGGAGCCGGCGCGGGTCGCGGAACTGGCTCGGCTGGGCGCAAAGATCGAGCAGCTCTACGGCCAGCCAATGGACATCGAATGGGCCCTTTGCGACGGGCGGATCTTCATTGTGCAGGCGCGGCCCATAACCGCTCTGCCAGAATGGCGCCCCGCGCTCGACTGGACGGTCCCGCGAGCGGGAGCCACATACTTTCGACAAAGCGTGGCCGAATTGCTTCCCGAGCCGCTTTCGCCCTTGTTCGCAACGCTGGCCTTGCCGCTGTGGAACAAAGCGACACAGCAGATCATGACACAGTCGCTGGGGCTCAGGTCCGACTCGATAGCGCTGCTAACCGTCCATGATTATGCCTATTACGAAATGGCCTTGAATGCGCGGCAAATGGTGGGTTTTTTCTTCACCATGATGATGCACGGACGCACCATGGCCAGGATGTGGCGCACGTCGGTTGCGCATTGGGCCGACGAAGCACGCCCGCATTTTGCGCAAGTCACCGCGGAATGGACCGCCCGCGACCTGGCTGCGACACCTTCCCCGGAACTGCTGGCCGGCGCGCGCCGCATCGTGGAGGCGGCGGCAAGCTACTATGTGAGCATCCAACTCGTGCTGGGGCCGCCCGTTATAAGCGAAGCGCTCTTTACCGCCGTATACAACCACCTCATCAAGCGCAAGTGCGACCCGTCCGCACTGACGTTCCTGCTGGGTTTCGACAATACGCCGATCCGCGCCGAGAAGTCGCTCTACGATTTGGCGGTGTGGGCGCGCGGCGACGACGAGCTCGCCGGATACCTTGCCCGGACCAGCGGCCAGGAGATTGCGGCGGCATTCGCATCGCAATCGGCGCCCATCGCCAACGGGGAAAGCTGGCGCGAATTCTCCGCGCGCCTGGCGGAACACCTGAATCGTTTTGGCCACGCCGTCTACGATTTGGATTTCGCCAGGAGCGTTCCAGCCGATGCCCCGGCTTCGCTGCTGGAAACGCTCAAATACTTTATTGCGGGAAAAGGCCGCAACCCCTACGAGCGGCAGGCGGCGGCTACGGCGGCGCGGGAGCAGGCCGCCGCATCGCAATTTGCGCGCCTGGGCTGGCTGCGCCTGCGCTTGTTCAAAAGCGTGCTCGGCTGGGCGCAACGCTCGGCGCCGCTGCGCGAGGACTCGCTCGCCGACGTTGGCCTGGGATGGCCGGCTCTGCGCCGCATCCTGCGCGAGATGGGACGCCGCATGGTTGCCGCGGGCGCAATGGCGGAACCCGACGAGGTCTTCTGGCTGAAGTGGGAAGAGATAGAGGCGACAGCGCGGCAGCTCGATGCCGGCCAGCCTACGGAGGACTATCGCCGCGCAATCGCCGAGCGGCGCGAGACTTGGCAGCAGGAGCATGAGGTCATGCCGCCTGTCGCGCTGCCGGTGAAAGGCGCACGGTTCGTGGGCCTTGACCTGAACCGCTGGATGCCCGCGCACACCAGCCAGGCGGCCGGCAACGTCATGAAGGGAATTGGCGCCAGCCCCGGCAAGGTGACGGGCCCAGCCAGCGTGATTCACGGTCCCGAAGAATTCGACCAGATGAAGCCGGGAGATATTCTGGTGGCCAAAATTACCACCCCGGCGTGGACGCCGCTGTTCGCCCTGGCGTCAGGCATCGTTACGGATGTGGGCGGCCCGCTGAGTCACAGCTCGATTGTGGCGCGCGAATACGGCGTGCCTGCGGTGCTGGGAACCGGCGTGGCTACCGATCGAATCCACACCGGACAGCGCATCACGGTGGATGGCGATAGCGGCGTGGTGACATTGGATGAATGAGGCAGGCTGCTGCCGGATGCCAGGTCAATGGCCCATCGGCAGCTCCCCTTGCCTGTACTCGCAATCGCCCGAGCCGCCCGCAAACCACCCATCGACAAGCCGAATCCGATGCGGCATAGTGGTAGCCATGCCGATATTCTCTGTGCGCCCTCGTCTTTTGCGCCGGGCATTTCTGTTGGCCCTCAGCGCAGCCCTGCCTCTTGCGGCCGTTGCTTCCGCCCAGCAACCGGCCCCCGCGCCCATCGTCCTTCACGGCGCCCGCCTGCTCCAGGTTGATACCGGAACCGTCCTCCAACCCGGCGAAGTTCTCGTCGTGGGCGATCGCATTCGCGCCGTAGGCGTCTCCGTTGACCATCCGCAGGGCGCCAGGATCATCGACCTCGGCGACGCCACGCTCCTTCCCGGCCTCATCGACGCTCACGTCCATCTCTTCCTGCATCCCGGCGCCGAGGACCTGCAAACCGTCGAGGAGTCGGTTCCCTGGCGCACCATCCTCGCCGGGCAAGCCGCCAAAGCTGACCTGCTGGCCGGATTCACCGCCGAGCGCGACATGGGCACTGAAGGCGCCGGCTCCGCCGACACCGCCGTCCGCGACGCCATCAATCAGGGCTTCATCCCTGGGCCGCGCCTGCGCATCAGCGGCAACGCCATCGACCTCCTCGGCGGACACGAGGACGCCATCGGCTTCAACCCCGCCCAGCGCGTCCTCTCCAACGCCGACTACGCCAACTCCGCCGACCAGCTCGTCGAAGTCATCCGCGCCCAGCACAAGGAGGGCTCGGACTTCGCCAAGATCTACGAGACCGGCCCCGACACGCTCATCGACGGCGTCCTGCACACCCCTTACCAGTACACTGAGGCGCAACTGGCCGCCGCCGTCAATGAAGCCGGCCGCCTGGGCACGCGCGTCGCCGTCCACGCCATGGGCGAGCCAGGAACGCTCTATGCCGCCCAGGCAGGCGTTGCCTCCATTGACCACGCCACCCAACTCAGCGAC
>JBEKZR010000453.1:0-2804 GCA_049509715.1 Occallatibacter sp.
AGACACTCTCGGCAACCTTCACTCCGACGGACACCGCGGACTACACGACGGCGCAAGCCACGGTGTCGCTCGTGGTGGATGAGTTGCCCAACATCGCTTCGATCACGCCGGAAACGGTAGATGAGGATGCTGAAGATATATTTCAGACCGATGGCGTGAACAAGAGCGGTCAGAAGAACAGAATCTCACAAAGCGGGAAATCCCCCAATCAGCAGGGCGAACTTGAAACGCGCACTTACAAAGGCGCTACGTATGTGAAAGGAGCGGATGGCCAATGGCACCTCCAGCAAAAGTAGAGGGGAAACTACCCGCGGCGACACTACCCGCGGATTTCAGTGCATGGGATGGCGGAGAACCAGAACCGCCCGAGACACTACCTGACAACTTCGACGACTTCGATGCTGCCCCAAAACCGCCAGCGAAGCCTGCGACCGCGCAAGCCACCGTGTCGCGTGCGGTGGGCAGGCCGCCAGACACCACTCCTTCGCGCAAGTCAGCTAAGGTCTATGCGGATGCTGAAGCACTTTCACAGCCGCTTCAACCCAAGCGCGCGAAAATTGTGGAGAGTCCGAAACGCAAGATCGAGAGTGAGATCGAGGGCAAGAGCGAGAGCGAGAGCGAGAGCAAGAGCAAGAGCGAGGGCAAGAGCAAAGTAAAGGTGGCGTCTGTCGCCATTGGCGCAACTGTGCTTTTGGGTCTAGGTGTCCTCATCACGATGAATTATCATAAACCGGCGCCCAAGCCGGCTGTGCAGAATCAATCGGTTGTGCCAGAGACGTCGTCGTCGCTGACGCCGCCGACGCCGAAGCCGTCGCCGACGCAGACGCTGACGCCGAAGCCGACGCCGACGCCGACGGAGGAGGCAGCACCCACGCCTCGGGTTCAGTCGGAGATGATGAACACTCAGCTCAATGCACCCGCGCGGATTTCGCACGATATTAAGGCGATGTCCGATAAGGAGGCGCCGCCCGCATCGGGCTTCGGCGCGACCGGCATAGAAGGCCTGGGCGGCAATCCGAGCGGAGGGGTTGGCAGCGTATTCAGCGGAAAGACCGGGCCCAGGGTGACGGCGGAGGTCTCCAGGACGCTCAATGTTTCCGGCGGCGTCATGGCGGGCAGGTTGCTTTCGAGAACTAACCCCGTTTATCCGCCCCTCGCCCGTGCCGCCCGCGTAGAGGGCACGGTGGTGTTGCACGCCACCATATCCAAAGCGGGGGTGATCGAAAATCTCAACGTAGTCAGTGGGCCGGCCACGTTGCGCCAAGCTGCTCTCGACGCCGTGAAGACCTGGCGCTACAGGCCCTACCTGCTCAATAACGAGCCCGTGGAAGTGGAGACCACGGTGAATGTGATCTTCCAGATGGGTGGATGACGAAGTTTCTGCCTCCATTCCGCTTTTTTGCGGAAGGGGCTGCTGTTCAAAATACTGGTGCTGTGGACGGGGATAATCTCCCGTGGAAGGCAGAACGTGGAATTACTGAATCTGGAGAAATACAAAGCGGAAATACACCGGACCCTGATCTCCAAGCTAGATCTGGAGAAATTGTCGCGCGTCAATTCCAGCCAGGCACGCCACGCGGTGTCCGGCATTGTAAAAGAGATCATCGCCGACCAGCGGGTGCCCCTGAACTTCGACGAGCAGGAAAAGATCCAGGCTGACCTGCTGGATGAAGTCTTTGGTCTTGGTCCACTGGAACCCCTGCTCCGGGATCCGAAGATTTCAGACATCCTGGTCAATGACAAGGATCACGTTTTCATTGAGAAAGGCGGACTTCTTCAGAAGGTCAGTACGGCTTTTCGCGACGATCGCCATCTGCTGCAGATCATCGACCGCATTGTGTCGCGCGTGGGGCGCAGAGTGGACGAGTCATCGCCGATGGTGGATGCTCGCCTGCCTGACGGTTCCCGCGTGAATGCCATCATTCCACCGCTGGCGCTCGACGGTCCCTCCTTGTCCATCCGCCGCTTCGGGACAGGCCCCATTGCCGCCAACCAGTTAGTACAGCTGAAGAGCATTTCCGCGGAGATGATGGAAGTGTTGGCTTCCGCAGTGAAGGCCAAGATCAGCGTCCTCATCTCCGGCGGCACCGGCGCCGGCAAGACCACGCTTCTGAATATCATGTCCCAGTACATCCCGAACAGCGAGCGTCTGGTCACCATTGAAGATGCGGCCGAACTGCGTCTCGCTCAGGAAAACATAGTGCGTCTGGAAACTCGTCCGCCCAACATTGAAGGGCAGGGAGCGATCCGCCAGCGCCAACTGCTGATCAACGCTCTGCGCATGCGTCCCGACCGCATCATCATCGGCGAGGTTCGCGGAGAGGAAGCCTTCGACATGCTGCAGGCCATGAATACGGGCCACGAAGGTTCGATGACCACGATTCACGCCAACACTCCTCGCGATGCCATCGCCAGACTCGAATCCATGGTCCAGATGGGCAATATGAACATACCTGAAAAATCCGTTCGCCAGCAGATAGCGGCAGCCATCACCATTGTCGTCCAGGCTTCCCGCATGAGCGATGGCACCCGCAAAGTTACCAGTATCTCCGAGATCACCGGCATGGAAGAGAACGTAATCAGCATGCAGGAGATATTCTCATTCGTCAAGAAGGGGATCGGACCCGATGGCAAGGTGATTGGAGTATATCAGCCGACCCATATTCGTCCCAGGTTCCTTGATCGGCTCCGCGTCTCCGGCATCATTCTGCCGCCGAGCCTGTTTGAGCGCGAGACGCCGGTCAACTGAGTAGAAAGGGGGATCAATCGATATGGGAGCGATCATAGTTGTGGTATTCCTGGGC
>JBEKZR010000454.1:0-2791 GCA_049509715.1 Occallatibacter sp.
GCCGAGATGGTCATCGAGAAGGCCAAGCGGCTGGTGGAGCACAAGCGCGACGTGGTGATCCTGCTGGATTCGATCACCCGCCTGGCCCGCGCCTACAACACCATCGTGCCCCCCTCGGGCAAGGTGCTCTCGGGCGGCGTGGACTCCAACGCCCTGCAGCGGCCCAAGCGCTTCTTCGGCGCGGCCCGCAACATCGAGGAGGGCGGTTCGCTGACCATTATCTCCACCGCGCTCATTGACACCGGCTCGCGCATGGATGAGGTCATCTTTGAGGAGTTCAAGGGCACCGGCAACATGGAAATCATCCTGGACCGCAAGCTGGTCGACAAGCGCGTCTTCCCGGCCATCGACATCCAGCGCTCCGGCACCCGCAAGGAAGAACTGCTCATCCCCAAGGAGGACTTGCAGCGCATCTTCATTCTGCGCCGGGTGTTGAACCCGCTTTCGCCGGTGGAAGCCATGGAGCTGCTGATCACCCGCCTGGAAAAGGTGCGCAACAACGCCGAGTTCCTGGCGAATATGAATCAGTTGTGAGCAGGCCTTTGCGCCGTAACCTCACCCACAAAAATCAGCACGCCGTTTGTATCGACAATGTGGAACTCCGTCATGCCATATTCGCGCTCGAAGAGGTCGCGGATGCGGAAGCGGTCCTTGTGCGCCTTCACCGTTTCCCACAACGTGCGGATTCCGCGCACCTCGATGTAAAACTCGGTGTGTTCCCGCATGCTGCGCAGCACGTCCTCGCCGGCGGCCCGTTGAAAGTGGATGGTGAGTCCGTCCCTCTGCACAATCGAATATTCGGGTGATTGCATCACAACGGAGAAGCCTAGAATCGTCTGATAGAAGTGGAGCGTCGCCTCCATGTCGGCGACGGCCAGCATGGGGCTGATACGAAGAACTGTTGTTGTGGCCGCCAAGCTTTACCTCCCAAGTCGTACCATTCTGCCCAATGCACCTTGGATGCGGCCGACGCGGTGGAGTTTCAACACCATCCGCGGAATTCTGGCGCGCCGAGGAACGTTTGCTCGTGCCGCCCCTTCCCCCAGATGCCGCTCGCTGCTAAGATAGAAGAGTCGTGGGGCTGTAGCTCAGCTGGGAGAGCGCCTCGTTCGCAACGAGGAGGCCAGCGGTTCGATCCCGCTCAGCTCCACCATCCCTAACCGGCCAGTACCTCCAAATACATCTGCCGACAGATCCGTGTGGGAGCGTCCTTGCGCTCCTTCAGGATGGGGATTTGAAGCTTCCTGTGAGCGCCGGAGGACACGCCAATCCGGCGCGCGGCGAAGGAGCGCAAGATCGGATGAACCAGAAGGCCTTTGCGTCAAAGCTGTACTACGGTTCTTGCTGTTTCGTGCTTTTTTTTGTTGCCGCGGCAGCTTCCTTCAACGGTTACTACGACAAGTGGCGCTTTCGCGAGGCGGGCACAAGCGCATCGATGCAAGAAGCCAGTTTCGATGCCATGGTGGATGGCACGGCCGCGCGTCCGTTTGTGTACCGGCAACTGCTTCCGATGCTGGCGAACTGGATCGACCGGCGGGTTCCGGAGCAAACCAAAGACCGGCTCTTCGCAGCCAGGGACCCTGGCGGGGCGCCGCTTCGGGAAAGCCTTTTCAGTTCGCCGGTTGCACAAAACCGGGCCTACTTCCTGCGTTACTGGATCGTCTATGCCGCGGTATTCCTGTTTGCATGGATTTCGGTCTATGCGATGTACCTGTTATGCAGGTCTGTGGGGTACGCCCCCGCAACCTCTGCTCTTTCCGCGGTCGTCATGGTTCTGCTCATGCCCTATCTCATGTCCGGGGGAGGGTATCTTTACGATTATCCGGAGTTGGCGTTTTTTGCGCTGGCGGCGTGGATGGCGCTCAATTTCGATTGGTGGTGGATGATCCCGGTGGCGGCGCTGGCTGCCTGGAACAAGGAATCCTTCCTGCTATTCATCCCGGCGCTCTATCCGCTCCTGCGCCGGCGGAGTTCCCGCATCAATGCGTTGGCCGGGACTGGGGTCCTCGGACTGACCTGCGCCGCGGTCTATTGTGTGCTCCGGTCGCACTTTCACCACAATCCCGGTGGAACCGTCGCGGTGCACCTCATGGAGCAAATTCAGACCATACCCCATCCATCAAATATGTTTTCTCCGGAAATGACCTACGGCATGGTCTTGATTCGGAGTTTCAATCCTCTGTCGGTGGCCTTGATCGCGTGGACGCTGTGGCGCGGATGGCGCTCTCTGCCGCGGGCGATTCAGCGTCACGCACAGATCGCCGCGCTCATCAATTTCCCGTTGTATTTCCTGTTTTGCAACCCTGGCGAATTGCGGGATTTTAGCCTTCTCTACATCGCATTCCTCCTGCTGCTGGCCGCAAATCTGACCAAGTGGGCCGGCGGCCCTAAGATTGCTCCCCGGCGATCGGGGTAGAACTGTCATGCCGGGCGCAGGGATGGGATCCTGACGTTGAGTTTCGATTCGCTCCGGGGCGACTGTATACTTGTGGGGTCCCGGACAATTCACTGGCCAACTTGTTGAGCTTCAATTGCCTTGATGGGCCGGAACACTCCTGGCCGGCTCTGCCTGCATGGGCCGGCGTTTCCCGGCCATGAGCCAGCGATCCCCGGAAGAGGTGAGCGGTTGCCCCAAATCATCTCCAAGCCCATCTCCCAGCCGGAAACTCCCGTTGCGGCGCTTTGCCCCCTCTGCGTCGATCTGGACGGCACGCTGGTCAAGTCCGATACGCTCGTCGATTCCTTGTTGGTGCTTTCACGCACGCGCCCCGGATTGCTGTTGAAACTGCCC
>JBEKZR010000455.1:0-2774 GCA_049509715.1 Occallatibacter sp.
GGGCAGGTGCTCCATGAGCAGGGCGGCGCGGCGGTAGACGATGCGGGCATGGCGATAATAGGTCCGCATCCAGTAGGAAGGGTCGGCGGTGCCGCGGGTTTCAAGGCCGATGGAGTTGGCCGCGGCTTCGTCCTGGGACTGCCAGTCGAGGATATTGTCGTCGCGGCCATGGCGGAAGTGGAGAAAACAGCGAGCGGCGGCGAGGAAGTCGAAGGCGGCTTCGGCGTCGCCGCGGGCGCTCTGGAAGACGCCGCCGCGCTGGCGGGGCCACTCCTTGGTCTCCTTGAGGTGGAAGAGCAGGGCGAACCAGACGGCGAGGTGGTAGTCGCGCAGGCCGCCCGGACACTCCTTGAGATTGGGCTCGAGATGAAAGATGGTGTTGCCGTACTTGGCGTGGCGGGCGCGGGCGATCTCGCCCAGCTTCTGGGTGATGGCGTTCCACTCGCTGAGCACGAGGCCGGGGAAGGTGACCTGGTGGAGCTGCTGGTAGAGGGGAAACTGGCCGGCGAGGAAGCGGCGATCGAGGGTGGCGAGGGTGAACTCGAGGTTGTCGGGGTCGAAGCGGCCGGCTTCCTTGACGGTGCGGGAGCTGGGGCTGGCGCGCAGGCCGATATCCCACATGCCCTGAATGATGGTGCGGACGGCCTCCTTGGATTGGACCTCAATTTTTTCGTCGGCAAAGGCGAAGAGGACGTCGATGTCGGAGTAGGGGAAGAGATCTTTGCGGCCGTAACCGCCCAGGGCGAGCAGGGAGATGTTCTGCGAGGGGTGGCCGGCAAAGGCGCGGCGCCACATTTCAATGAGGATACGGTCCACGACGGCGGAGCGGCGGCGAATGGCGGCGGTGCCGTCGCCGGTGCGCTCGCAGGTCTGGCGGACAAGCGCCATCTCCCGCGTATACTGCTCCCGAAGATCGTCAACCGCAAAAGCGACTGGATTCATGAGTGTTGTGCGTGGCTCGCCGAAGCAAGTAAGGAATTGTTAACAGAATAAGCGAATTTGGGGTGGATGGGGGATTTTTGGTTTGGCGGTTTCAGGAATCGGGACAGGCGGGTGGTGCGATTGGCCGCTGGAAATGTCTTTTCCGGGCCGTGAGCGCGGCGCACAGCTACTCCCGAGTTTTTAGAGCGGCAGAATTGTCTGTTTGGGATTGAAACGATTTTTAAGGGCAGAGCGCCGCTTACGCGCCGCCCGAATCATCGCAAATAACGAAAGAACGTACATCAAGAACGCCGCGATGTCCACGCTAAGGTGATGCTTGTTCTGCCACATCATCCAGGGAGGAATCAGCGAGGCAATGAGAAGCAGGATAAGCCCAAAACCAACCGCCGAAATGACAACGGCTCCGGCAAGCGACAGGATGAGTCTTTTGCGATCGGCGTTCTCAGCGGAATGGAGCACTTCTATGGATTCCATGCCAGCCAGTTTGTCACAGCGCCTATTGCTGGTCAAGCCGCGCGGAACGGAAAACCTAATAAAAGGCTATAGATATGGATATCCCACCTTAGCCGCATAGTGCGCGGCGAAGGTGGGGCACCCAGGTTTGCGGGCGGAAGTTAGAGCGCGGTTTCGCCGCGTTCGTCGTTGCGGATGCGGATGGCTTCCGCGACGGGGCTGACGAAGATTTTTCCGTCGCCGATGCGGCCGGTGCGGGCGGCGCCGATGATGGCCTGGATGGTCTTCTCCTTCATCTCGTCGGTGACGACCAGCTCGATCTTGACCTTGGGCAGAAGGTCGACCGTGTACTCGCGGCCGCGATAGAACTCAGTGTGGCCCTTCTGGCGGCCGTGGCCGCGGGCTTCCAGAATGGTCATGCCTTCGATGCCAGCTTCGAGCAGGGCATCCTTGACTGCATCCAGCTTGGAGGGCTGGAGAATGGCTTCGATTTTGATCATACGCAAAATGCCTCGTTTGACAGGGTAACAGGCGGGGGGGCTGGTTGGGCCAGTCCCCCCGGTATTTTGTCCATCCAACCCGATTGAATTGAATCGGGGCGGATCAAAAGCAACCGCAGGTCCTTCGGCTGCGCAGGCCACAAAAAACGTGGCCTGCTTCGCTCAGGATGACAAATCTATCACTTACGTGTTGAGGTCGTAGCCTTCCTCGTTGTGCTGCGAGAGGTCGAGTCCGGCGGCTTCGTCTTCGGCGGAGACACGGAGGCCGACGAGCTTGTCCACGACGAAGAGCAGCACCAATGTGCCGACGATGGAGATGCCCCAGGCAATGGCGACGCCGGCGGCCTGATTGAGCAATTGGCCCCAGTGGCCGTCGATGGCGCCGGAGGGGAGCGGGTTGCCGGCCGCGTCCTTGAAGACCGGGTTGATGACGCTGGCGGCGAAGATGCCGGTGAGCAGGGCGCCGACGGTTCCGCCGGCTCCATGCACGCCAAAGGCGTCCAGGGAGTCGTCGTAGCCAAAGAAGCTCTTGACCATGAAGACCATGGAGAAGCAGACGACGCCGGCGACGAGGCCGATGACCAAGGCGCTCATGGGCTGGACAAAGCCGGAGGCGGGGGTGATGGCCACCAGTCCGGCAACCGCGCCGGAGATGGCGCCCAGGGCGGTGGGCTTGCCGTTGTGAATCCACTCGGCGATGGACCAGCCGATGGCGGCGGCGGCGGCGTCGAAGTGCGTATTGACGAAGGCGCTGGTGGCCAGACCGTTGGCGGCCAGAGCCGAGCCGGCGTTGAAGCCGAACCAGCCCACCCAAAGCAGGCAGGCGCCGATGAAGCTGAGCACCATCGAGTGCGGCTGCATCTTGGTATGCGGATAGCC
>JBEKZR010000456.1:0-2763 GCA_049509715.1 Occallatibacter sp.
CGCTGGACCGCAACGCCGCCACGCTCAGCGGCGGCGAAGGCCAACGCATCCGCCTGGCCACGCAGATCGGCTCCCGCCTCCGCGGCGTCCTCTACGTCCTCGACGAGCCCTCCATCGGCCTCCACCAGCGCGACAACAACCGCCTCCTCCAGGCCCTCGAAAAACTCCGCGACCTGGGCAACACTGTCCTGGTCGTAGAACACGACGAAGAGACCATCCGCCACGCCGACTACGTCCTCGACCTCGGTCCCGGCGCGGGCCGTCTGGGCGGCTCGGTCGTCGCCGAGGGCACTCCGGCTGAGATCATGGCCTGCCCCGAATCGCTCACCGGCCGCTATCTCTCCGGCGCAGCCTCTATGCTCCAGCGCGCCCGCCCGCGGCCGCTGACCGGCAAGTGGCTCACGGTGACCGGCGCGCGCGAGCATAACCTCCGGGACATCAACATTCGCATTCCGCTGGGCGTGATGACGGTGGTCACCGGCGTGAGCGGCAGCGGCAAGAGCACGCTCGTCAACGACATCCTCTACCGCTCCCTGGCCCAAACCATCTACGGCTCGCGCGAGGAACCCGGCGCGCACGACACACTCACCGGCGGAGAGCAGATCGACAAGGTCGTCCGCATCGACCAGTCTCCCATCGGCCGCACGCCGCGTTCCAACCCGGCTACTTACACCCAGGTCTTCTCGCCCATCCGCGACCTTTTCGCCATGCTGCCCGAGGCTCGCGAGCGCGGCTACAAGCCCGGCCGCTTCAGCTTCAACGTCGGCGGAGGCCGCTGCGAGGCTTGTCAGGGCGACGGGCAACGGCGCATTGAAATGAATTTCATGCCAGACGTCTATGTGCAATGCGAAGTGTGCAACGGACGCCGCTACAACCAGGAAACCCTGGCCGTAAAGTTCCACTCGCACTCCATCGCCGACATTCTCGACCTGACCATCGAAGACGCGCTCCCGGTGCTCGCCGACGTTCCGCAAGTCCGCCAGAAATTGCAAACCCTGGTCGATGTGGGCCTGGGCTACGTCCATCTGGGCCAGAGCGCGACCACGCTCTCAGGCGGCGAAGCCCAGCGCATGAAGCTGGCCCGCGAGTTATCGAAGCGGCAGACCGGCCGCACGCTCTACCTGCTCGACGAACCCACCACCGGGCTGCACTTCGACGACGTGCGCAAGCTTCTCGAAGTCCTTCACCGGCTCGTCGATCTCGGCAACTCCGTCATCATCATCGAACACAACCTCGACGTCATCCGCAACGCCGACTGGATCCTGGACCTCGGCCCCGAAGGCGGCGAAGACGGCGGCCGCGTCGTCGGCGAAGGCCGCCCCGCAAAAATCGCTGCCACTCCCGGCTCCTATACCGGCCAGTTCCTCACCCGCTACTACACTTCGGCCAGCGGCCGCCTCGCCCCCGCCGATACCGATGGCGGCTCCGAAACTGCTGATTCAACTACAGAGTTGGGCGCCCCCTTATCCAATCAATGCCTCGCTTCCGAGACCCGTGATTCCGTCCCGAAAACCAAGCGCTCGGTTCGCAGGAATGCATCAGCAAAAGCCACCCCCCGCAAGAAGAAAACGGGGCGCCCATGAGCAGTCTGCCTGAGCACGATCCCGGATACGTCCCCCTCAATCCGGAAGACTCACTCACCTCTGCGGAGACCGATTCCCATAATCCTCACCCCATGCAGACCTGGCCGCCGGAGACCCGGGAATCGTATCCGTGGCCATCCCAGACCCTGCCTGAGGATTCGGCTCATGCGCTTCCAGCTCTTGCGCAGAATGACCAGCCCGCTGCCGAACCGCCGCTCTTTCAGTCCTGGTATCCACCCGAGATTCACCCTCCCGCGCGCATCCCCCATCTCGGCCATCTCTTGATCCTGACCCTGCTCATACTCTTCGGCACGGCGGGCTCCATGCTCCTCACCTGGTCCGCCCTTCACTTCCACCTCTTCGCCGTCTCCACCATCAAGCAAGCCGAAACTGACATCCACTACACCCTGGGCAGCATGGCTGCCCTATATCTCATCACCTTCGGCGCCTCCCTGCTCATCTTTCCCCTCTTCTGGCACAAGGGCTTCTTTGCCGGCCTGCAATGGAACGGCTCAACCGCCCTGCGCCAGCGCTGGCTCCTCATGGGCGCCGCGAGCATGTGTTTTGTGCTTGCCATAGTCGACGAGGCGCTGATCCCCGGCCCGTCCGACACACCCATCGACAAGCTCTTCCGGACCCCTCTGGCGGCGTGGCTGCTCTTCGCCTTCGGCATCACCTTGGCGCCCTTTTTTGAGGAAATCGTCTTTCGCGGCTTTCTGCTGCCCGCCTTGTGCACGGCCTGGGATTGGCTCACTGAACAAGCTGCTGGCGAGCCCGTACGCCCGCTCGACGCAAACGGCCATCCCCAATGGTCCGTCCCCGCCATGGTTGTTGCCTCCATCCTCACCAGCATTCCCTTCGCCTTGATGCACGCCGAGCAGACCGCCCATGCCCTCGGCCCATTCCTCCTGCTCGTTTGCGTCAGCCTGGTCCTCTGTTGGGCGCGCCTCAGCACCCGCTCGCTAGCCGCCAGCGTCCTGGTCCACGCTTCCTACAATTTCCTCATCTTCTCCCTCATGCTTCTCGGCACAGGCGGCTTCCGGCATCTGGATAAGATGTAAAAGGCAGCGAGCCGCTCCCTTTACAATCAAGACCAATGACTACCCCGACCTACGCCCAGCAACTGCTCGCCCTCCTCGCCCGCTTGAGCTTCCGCCTCGGCCAGTTCAAGCTCTCTTCG
>JBEKZR010000457.1:0-2728 GCA_049509715.1 Occallatibacter sp.
GGCCCCAGCAGGCGGACCCGACGACATCGACCAATCCGCCGAAATCTCCGACGACGACATTCCGTTCTGAGCAGCAGTGGTCAGTTATCAGTTGTCAGTCAGTGGCCCTGGAAAGGGGAATCGGAGTCCGCAAAAGGGATCCTTGCCCTCACAATTCCCTGACCGCTGACCACTGATCACTGATCTCTGATCCCTATCTCTCTACTCCGTCTTCATCAGCGTCGCCATCAACGAATCCTTGCGCTGGTTGGCCATTCCATCGGCAATGCGCAGCACGCGCATCCAGGCAAATACCGCGCCCCCGGCCAGCGCCAGGAAGACCGGTATGGCCGCCCACAGGCTGTCGAACAGCAAGCACAGCCCGAAGACCGCCGCGCCCACCCCCAGCACCAAGAGCTGCACCAGCAGGCTGGACAGCGCATTGGCCTGCGATCCGCCCTGCCGCGTCATCCGCCCGGGATTCACGCGGTAAGGCATGGTGAGCGAAAAGATGTTGCCAATGGCCAGATTGCAGGGCAGCGCAAAAAGGAGCCACGCTGCCGTAGCCGCCACCACCACTCCCTCAGGCTGGCCCAGCCGCAGCGTAGCCAGGACGCCGGCCAACAGGATCGCCAGGCCAAACAGCGCGGAATGAAACAGGTTCTTGGCCAGCAACACCGTCCGGATGGGCGTAGGGGAAAGAAAGTACACCTGAATCCCGGCTCCCTCGGCGCCCAGGTTGTTATAAAACACCCGCGTAAAGCCCAATTGGGCGTAGACCATGCACACGGGCAGCGCCAGGCGGAACATGTGCCCGTGCGGACCGGTATTGTAAAAAGCGCCCGAGAAGACCAGAACCAGCAGCAGGGGCGCGCCGATCGCATAGAGCAGCGGCAAGGTGCGCAGCAGGGAGCGCAGTTCCTTTTCCATCACCGCGGCAATGGGACCGGAGCCGTCCAGCAGCCATCCGCCCTCGCGCCGCTGCGCCGCCTTCTTCCAGCTCGGAGCCGTGCCCAGGTTTTCACCGCGATACTCGGCCTTGAGCCGCCCCGCCAGCACGCCCCCGGCTGCCAGCACATACAGCCCCAGTATCCCCAGCGATCCCCAGGCCGGTGCAGGCTGCTGCTCTGCGGCCTGCCGCACCGCGCGCGCCCCCAGCCCCGGCGGAAGCCATTGTTGCACCGCGTAGGCTTTATTCAGCCAGGGCACAATCCGATCCCCCACTCTGCGGTAGTTTTCATCCCGCGCCTGGCGGCTCATTGGACCCTGTTGCCGCTTCTGGTGCAGCGCGGGATTCAGCAGTTGCAGGCTTAGCATAAGCACCACAAACACCGCCCCCAGAATCTCCCGCGTCTTCCGCTGCGCCAGCCATCGGTCGATCCAGGCAAAGACGGCCCGCACCAGCAGGATGTTGAAGGCCGCAAACATCCCCAGACCCAGCGCCGTCCAGGCAAACAGTTCCGGCCGCGCCATTGTGATTCCGACCCAGATGCCGAGGCAGCACAGCACGCCCAGAATCGTGGAAATGTCAGCCAGCCCGAAAACTACATACAGCAGATAGAACGGCCCGAAGCCCACCGGAAAGCGCAGCAGGCTGCCCACATCGAACTGCTCCTGGAACGAGGCCAGCATCACCGGAACCACTTGCCAGATGATGAACACCACCCAAAGCAGGAGGGGCAAATACTTCCACATCTGGAGGGAAGCCAGCTCATAAGCGGCAGCGCCAGCGCCCACGCCAAGCCCCAGCCCCATGGCGGCGTAAATCACAAACGTCACAGTGCGCGCGCCCAGCTCAAACGCGCCCAGTTTGGAGCGCATTCCGTTCTTCAACATCTGCCAGCGCAACTGGGCCAGCGCCGCATACTGCGCCCGGGCCAGCGCGCTCAACACTCCCCCGCCGGCCTCTCTCACTTCGGTCACGTCAGCCCCATTCGCGTCAGCCCCGTTTATGCCAGCCATGTCAGTTCCTGCGCCGGCTCCTGCCCGCCCGCTCCCACAATCGAGAGGAAGATCTCTTCCAGAGTGAGCCGCTGTTCACCCTCTGCGCCCGGCAACGTGGAAGCCACGCCCGCGCGCAGCTCCTCAATCGACCCGTTGGCCACCAGCCGCCCCTGGCTGATGATGGCCACGTGGCTGCACAGCCGCTCCACAATCTCCAGCACGTGGGTGGTGAGGAAGATGGTCGCCCCGCGGCTGATCATCCCCATCAGCATGGCCTTCAACATGCCCGCCGCAATCGCGTCCACGCCTTCGAACGGCTCATCCAGAAACAGCACCTTGGGCCCGTGAATCACCGCCGCGGCCAGCGCCAGCTTCTTCTGCATGCCGTGCGAGAAATCGGTCACGAGTTTCTTGTGTTCGCCGGCCAGTTGCATGAACTCCAAAAGCTCTTCAGTCCGCCGGTTGGTGGTCTCCCTGTCCAGTCCGTACATGCGGCCCACAAAGCGCAGATACTCGGGCGCCGTCAGCCGTCCCTGCAGCGCCATCCCCTCCGGAACCACGCCGATCTGCCGCTTCAAATCGAGCGCCCCGGCCCCGAACGGCCTGCCCAGAATCTCCACGGTTCCCGCGCTCGGTTCCAGCAGCCCGGTCAGCATCTTGATGGTGGTGGACTTACCCGCTCCGTTCGGCCCCAGAAAGCCGAAGAACTGACCCTGGGCCACGCTAAAAGTTACATTATCCACGGCAGTCAGCGCGCCAAAGCGCCGCGTGAGCCCGTGGGTTTGAATCGCCGCGATTTCCATGT
>JBEKZR010000458.1:0-2712 GCA_049509715.1 Occallatibacter sp.
CACCGCCGAGGTCGACAACGCAGTGGCAGTGACCCCTTTCCCGCTCAAAGGCACTGTCAGCGGGCTGTTCGTCGCATTTGTGGTCACGGTCAGCGTGCCTGCCGGAGCCGCTCCCAGAGCCGTTGGCGTCAGGGAGACCAGAATCTTGCATTGGCCGCCCGCGGCCAGCGTGCTTCCACACGTCGTGCTATTCACGGAATAGGGGGCCGGCGCTGTAATTGAAGAAATGGTCAGAGGCGACAGTTGGTAGTTGTACAGGACCTCAGTCCAAACTGTGCTGTCCGTGCCGACAACAACGTCGCCAAAGTTTATCGACGCGATCGACAACGCAGTGGCGTTCACGCCCGTCCCGCTCAGCGTCACCGTGGTCGTGGGGTTGCTGGCGGTGGTGCTGATGGTCAGCGTGTCTGCCGGCTGCGTGCCCAAGGCAATAGGACTGAGGGTCAGGCCGATGGCGCAACTGGCGCCGGCAGCCAATGCGCCGGGGTTGGCGCATGTCGTCGATGGGGATCCGGCGATGGCATATGGGCCTCCCGCTGTCACACTGAGCGAATTGATCGTGATGGCAGCCGTCCCGGTGTTCTTGAGGGTAACGGTTTTGGGCGCACTGGTCGTGTTGACCACCACGTTGCCAAAGTTCTCCGCAGTCGCAGAGACTGTGGTTTGCGCCACGGCGAAGGCCGTAGAAAACAGGCAAAACATCGCCATCAACGACATTGTGACAACTTGAAATTTCCGCTTGGGATTCCGTCCACGATCAGACATCGTACAACCTCCACACTTTCGTTTCGTGCTGCCAGGGTGGGGGCAAGCGTCTGGCTGCATAAGATTGTTGGTCTCTCTCTCTTGGCGCTCAACTCAGCGAGCGTGAATCGCGAGACTGCCGGACGAACTCCGGTACAGGTGCGATCTAACCCATGTGAGTACGGTTCAGCACGTTAACACCACCGGTCGTATCGCGACGGCCCGGCGGCCAGGAGGTCAAGAAAGGGAAAGCCAATTCAGTACCGGAGTCTAAACATGCGAAACAATACAATGCAAGTATATTTTTTGTAATACTACTAAATCTTTCTTTTTCAACGAGTTCCCATTGCTGTTATCGCGCAAGAAATCACTTACTTCTCGCTGTTTTTTGTGTGTTGACCGTCACAATTGTACAAGTAATCACCCCATCTTGCTGTTTTTGCGTGTTAGCCGTCACAATTGCACAAGTAATCACCCCCTCCTCGGTTGTCTTTCATGTGTTGACCGTCACTATTGTGCAAGTAATAACTCCCCCCTCTCTAGGCCACGAGCAGGATTCCGACCACCGGAGGGTGTTCGATACTGATATTTGGCCAGGAGATCTCTGCGCAAAACGGCATTCACAATCCATCCCATGCAAAGACGGGCCGCAGGAAAGTTGAACTGACGCGATCAGCAACAGCCCGAACCAAAGCAGGACAAAACACATGTGCTTGGCCAACGCTTCTTCTCCATCAAGATGCGGCGAGGGCTTGCTCTCCCAAGCTGTCGCTCGTGCAGGGCATAGCGCGAAAAGGGCCGGCAAATCCGCCGGCCCTCCTGCGATCAATCGTACCTGCGCTTACGCCACGGTCCCCACCGCAACCTCCGCCTCCCCCTCCGCCACCGGCTGCGTGTCAGAATGCGAATCCGGCCTTGCCTTCAACAGCGGCAGGGCCACGGCGAGTACGTCCTCGATCCGGCTGGCGTATTGGATGGCGACGCCGTCGATCAGCTCCGGCGTCAGGTCCTCTTCTACGTCCTGGCGGTTGTCGGCGGGCAGGATGATGGTCTCCACGCCGGCCCGGCGCGCGGCCAGGAACTTCTCCTTGATGCCGCCCACCGGCAGCACGTTGCCGCTGAGCGTGATCTCGCCGGTCATGGCGGTGAGTGGGCGCACCGGCGTATCGGTCAGCAGCGAGGCAAGCACTGTGGCCATGGTCACGCCGGCCGACGGCCCGTCCTTGGGAATCGCTCCCGCCGGCACGTGAATGTGCAGGTCCATCTCCTTGGTAAAGTCCTCGGCCAGCCCCAGCGAGGCGGCATTGGAGCGCACCCAGGTCAGCGCCGCCTGCATCGACTCCTGCATCACCTCGCCGATCTGTCCGGTCATGGCGAAGTTGCCCTTGCCCTTCATCTTGTTGGCTTCGATGAAGAGAATGTCACCGCCAGCTGCCGTCCAGGCAAGACCAACAGCCACGCCGGGGCGCTTGACCCTCTCGGCCACCTCGGTGTCCACGCGCACCTGAATGCCGCCCAGGAACTCCTTGAGCACCTCGCGCGTCACGATCAGCTTTTCCGTCTTGCCCTCGACCACCCGCCGCGCCTGCTTGCGGCAGACCGTGCCCAGCGTCTGCTCCAGCTTGCGCACCCCGGCCTCGCGCGTGTAATGGCGCACAACATACCGCACCGCATCCTCGGGAAACTCGATCTGCTCGGGGGTAATGCCGTTCTCCTTGATCTGGCGGGGAATCAGGTAGCGGTTGGCGATGTGCATCTTCTCGTCCTCGCTGTAGCCCTGAAGGAAGATCAACTCCATGCGGTCCAGCAGCGGCGGAGGTACCGTGTCCAGCATGTTGGCCGTACAGATGAACAAGGTCTTCGACAGGTCGAAAGGCACGTCGAGGTAGTTGTCGCGAAAGGCATTGTTCTGCTCCGGGTCCAGCGTTTCCAGCAATGCGGAGGCCGGATCGCCCCGGAAGTCGCGGC
>JBEKZR010000459.1:0-2706 GCA_049509715.1 Occallatibacter sp.
AGGCATAGATCAGCTTGCCCGCGGGGCCGAGATTCGGCGTTGAAAAGGCCACCAGGCTCATGATCCCGTAAGGGATTGCGGCAGCCAGAACCCAGGGACGGAATTTGCCGAAGCGCGTGTTGGTGCGGTCGGCAATCACGCCCATGATGGGATCGAAGAATGCCGCGCCCAATCCGACCACTAAAAACATGGTGCCGGCCGCCGCCGCGGAGATGCCGAATGTATCCGTGTAAAAGCTTAACTGGAAATACATCAGCGTCTGGAAGATGAAGTTGCACGCCGCGTCCCCAAGTCCGTATCCGAACTTTTCCGTTATCGAGAGTCTTTCCCTTGTTGGGCTCATCGAACTCGTTTCGCGTTCCACTGCATTTCCAGGGATCGGCGCTCTGTTCTATCGCGTTTGGCCGCCGCGCCCGAACCACCGCTGCGCTCTAAGCATGCCTATGAAGAATGCTTTTCCCGCAATCGCTTCTGGACCTCCTCCAGCGTTCCCTTGAAGGGGCCGGGGGTTTCCATCTTGATGGAAACCAGCGCGGCGGCGAACTTCAGCGATTCCCGGACATCGTGATCCAACCGCCAGGAAAGGTACGCCGCGAAGGTCGTGTCGCCGCGGCCGGTCCGGCCGGAGACGTTGCTGTTGGAGAACTTCTCGTAGTACGTCACTCCCTTGACTCTAGCGAGGACGCCCTGGGAATGCGTGATCAGCGTCTCCGGGCAACCCCACGACTCGACGATGATGGCGGCTTTCTCCAAATCTTCCGTGCCGGTCAGAATCCGGGCTTCAACGACGTCCAGCTTGAGCTTGTCCATCATGGCCGCGATTTCTTTTTTGTTCGCGACGTCGCTGAACTCGATATCGTGGGTCACCGGGGTGACGTGGCGGACGAAGTTCTGCATGTCGGCCGACAGGCTGTAGCCCCTGGATTTCAAGCCCTTCATCAGCGGCATGTCGAATTCGGTGTCGGAGATCCCGGCCAGGTGAACGCACGTCGAGCGCAGCTCCGGAACGTCGCTGATGGAAATGAGGCCGGCGGATTTGACCAGCGTGAGCTTGCGTTCATCCACATTTTCGCTCTCGTGCAAGACCCGCGAATAAGTGGTCTCCGCGCTCGCGATGACGTAGGTGTCAACGCCGGCATCCTTCATTGGCTGCAGGATGGCTTCGTCCTTTTTCGCCATCTTCACCACCGCGGCAACTTGCTTTCCTACGCGGGCGGCGACCATGACGCCGCACAACACGGCGCTTCCCGGGGCGATATGGGGCGTTCCTCCGAAGGGGATAATTTCGTCGTAGCACATGTGGCCGACGAATGTGATGTCGTACTTCTTGGGCATGTCGATGGATTCCTTAGAAAGCGGTTAGATTTTTTGACAATGGATGGACACGGACTCGCGCGGATCGGAAAGGGGGAGCGAGTTACACCGGTCTCCCGGCCGATTCGCGATCTTCCCGCCCCCACTTATCCGTCACCATCCATGCGCATCCGGCGGTTCACTTCTATCTTCCGCTGCCCTAACCCTTGAGCAGCTCGGGGAAGAACGAAATCAGGTCCGGCGACTCGATGGTCCCGGATTTCTTCTTCGCCTGCAGGTCCTTGATGTAGTTCATGACCAGATGCGTCCAGACAGCCCCCGGCCGGGGATAGGCGGCGACGATGTAGTGCGGGCCCGGAGCCGTCTCCCCCATCTCCGTCTCCAGCTCCGCCCGCAGATTGTCCGGAGTGATCATGGAATTGGCGTAATCGAAGACCACCCGGTCCATGGCCTTGTAAACTTCCTTGCTCTCCCTGGCCATGCCGTAATAATCCAGCAACTCGGCGAAGACGTAATTGGAGGTCGTATAGACGTCTTTTCCCTGATCCGACTCCACTGGTTTGCCGTCCTTGGTTTTGCACATAGCCCAGCCCATAAAGGAGCGGTTGTTCTTGTAGATCGTTTTGAGAATCTTTTTGGCGCGCTCCTCCGGGATGAACGGCTCTTCGCCGATGGAGATCAAGTACCACAGGGCATCGAGCTGGTTGGTCCAGACATCGGTGTTGGTGTTTCCGCTCTCCGGATCAAAACAGGTGACGTAATACTGGAGCTTCTCGCCCTTCTTGTTCTTCACGTCCCGCCACAATTCCTCCAGGCTCTTCCAGCCCTTGTCGAAGACCTTCTGGATGTGCGCCTCGCCGGCTTTGTCCTTGAGCATGCGGGCCATTTTGATCATGGCCTGACAGCCGCCCAGGAACTGCGTGGCGTCGTAGGCGTCGGCGCCGAACAGGACCAGGTTGTCGAAGGTGTTTTTCACCTCTTCCGGATAGCCTTCGGGGATGCCGTCGTTGTCGAAATCGAGCTTCAGCAGCGCCTCCAGGCCGAATTTCAGCGTCTCCCAGTTCTTCTTCAGGAAATCCATGTCGCCGGTGAACTTCACGTTGCGCAGAACGCGCATCATGAGTTTGGGGAACAGGTCCACCCAGTAATTGTTGTTGTACCAGGCGTAATCGCTCACGTTGCGCAGGGGATGGCCCTTGGGCATGGCGCCCAGGTCGTGCGCCACGCTGCCCTTGGTCTTGAAGGCGTCGCGGATTTGCGTCATCGACATGCCTTCGTAGGCTTCCGGGTGCTCCTTGAAATGCAACCGCGCTTCGACCGCCGAAGCGTGATTGTGGTAAAAGCGCAGCGAGGTATCCTCGGCCAGAATCGAATCGATGAAACCCTGGCACA
>JBEKZR010000046.1:0-15125 GCA_049509715.1 Occallatibacter sp.
GTCCTATCGTTAGCAACCCGCAGATACGCGTTCTCGGTCGCGCTCCTCTTCCCCCGTACGCGCCGCGGGTCAGCCTTGCCCTTCTCAAGACCGGCGCTTATGACGCCCAATGGGTCGAGGTCGAGGGCTCCGTCCATCGCGTCATCGAATATCCCCACGCCGTGACGCTGCTCCTGGAGATGGCGGATGGACCCATACCCATCATTATGATGAGGGACCCGGGCGCAACATACTCCAACCTGGTCGACGCCCAAGTCAGAATTCATGCCCACGCCGCTCCCACCATGAATACCGACGGCCAGATGATCGGCATCCACCTGCAGGAGCCGAACCTCTCCGCCCTGCAAGTGGTCGAACCCGCTCCCAGCGATCCCTTTGCGAGTTCCCCCATCCCCATCGAAGGGTTGTTGCAGTGGGGGCACTACACCACGCCCATGCATCGTGTCCACCTGCGTGGAACCGTGACACTCCAATGGCCCGGTTCCATGCTCTGCATTCGCGACGCGACGCGCGGAATCTGCGCGCAGACAACCCAGACTACCCCTGTCGCCGCGGGCGATCTGGTCGACATGGCCGGATTCGTGGAGACTGACAATAACGCCCCGGTCATCACCGACGCGGTCTTCCAAATCGCAGGGAAGAACCCCCCGCTGGCGCCCCTGCCGGCGACCACCGGCAAGATTCTGGACAGGGGATTCGGCTCCGAACTGATCCAGATCGATGGCCTGCTGATCGGCTACGATCTGACCTCTTCCGACGTCACCCTTCAGCTCTCCTCCGGCGACACCCTCTTCCCTGCGATTCTGCCCAAGAGCCTCGCGGGTTCCGAAATTGGCGTCTGGAAGATCGGGAGCAGGCTGCGCGTCACCGGCATCTGCTCGGTCCGTATCGTCGATGTCCAGAGCAATGTGCGCGGGGGCGTGGCCGTCACCAAGTCCTTTCGTGTCCTCATGCGCTCTCCGGCCGATGTAACCATTCTGGAACAGCCCTCCTGGTGGACGCCGGCCCATGCGCTCGTGGTGCTGGCCTTGGTGCTGGCCGCCACGCTGGCAGTACTGGTATGGGTCGTGGTGCTCAGACGGCGCATCGAGTTGCAGGCGAATCTTCTCCGCAAGAGCGAAGAGCAATTTCGCCACATGGCGCTGCACGATGCTTTGACCGGACTGGCCACCCGCCTGCTCATGCAGGACCGGCTGGATGTCGCATTGGAAAGCGCCAAGCGGCGCCGTACTGGCCTGGCTGTCCTCATGATCGACCTGGACAAGTTCAAGGAGGTGAACGATACCTATGGCCACCAGGCCGGTGACGAAGTCTTGCGGGTTACGGCGAATCGCCTCTTGAAGGGCGTGCGCAGGGAGGATACCGTAGCCAGGATAGGAGGAGACGAGTTCGTCGTGCTCGTTCCCGAGCTCAATGATCTGCAGGCCGTCGAGGTGGTCGCCGCGAAGATTGTCCAGACTCTGGCGCTTCCAGTTCCCATTAACGGGCATCTGGCGCAGGTTTCCGTCAGTGTCGGCGTTTGCGCCGCCACCGGGGAACATGTGGATGCCGATGACATGCTCAGGGACGCGGATGTTGCCCTCTACCATGCCAAGAAGAGTGGCCGGAATCGCTTCCACATCGTCACCGTCGATAAAGCTCGCGTTCAGGCCAGTTAACCAGCTGGTGTTAGCAGGCCCTGGTCTTGCGCCCGCAGGCGGCGGATGAGCCCCGGCGGTTGCGAGAGTCGTGCAGGTTCCAGTCTCCGGGCATTGGCTGCGAATACGTCGCACCGAAGGCCGTGCCTCCCCCACCCCGGTTTGCCGCTATTCTGAAGATGCGATCCAGCGAGCCTTGACCGCGCCCTGGGAACGCGAAACGAAAGGTCGAGACCGGATGAAGCGTTGGTTGCTGCGCGGGATGGTGTTGTTGGTGGCGGGCTTTGTGGCCGCCTACGGAGGCGACTGGGCCATCTTCAGGCTGCGCGGCTCGCCCCAATCCAAAGTTACCGTCTACCGCTTCCTGACCGTCCCGCTCAAGGGCAACAAGCTGGAATACGACTATCTCGGCTCCGAGGATGTGTCCTGCTCGGTCTCCCTTTTTCCGCAGGCGGGCCGAAGCCCCTGCTGGCAACTGCGGCGAAACCCGAATCAGAGAACTACTCTCTGAATATTTTCCTGGGAGATCGTATTTCGCCGGACAGCAGCAGCACAGAGCCGGTCGCGCATCACAAAGTCAAGTGACGCGAATCACGCCGTGGAAACGCAAGGGCAGCTAGCATCGTTAAATCTCGCACACTTTCGAGGAGCGATGTATAGCCACACCCAAAACGAGAACGGGACGCACAATACCCGCTGCCTGTACTGCTTCATGACCATCGCCTCTGCCGTCGAGAGCGAACAGGAACTGGATCGGCTGGAGGCCGGGCACATCTGCCCGGAAAGGATCCTGGCGGATCTGCTGGCACGCGCCAGGGCCGTCGAATCCCACCCCCGGCCCAACTGAAAATCCCCGATCATTTGTCAGCCGGCGCTGCTGCCGGCGTCTCCGTCTGCGCCGGCCGCGCATGGGCATTGGCGATCTTGTTGTGCAAGTCTTCATCGGCCGCCTTGTGCAGGGTGCTGGCCTTGTCGAACTCGGCCTTCGCCTCGTCCTTTCTTCCCAGCGTCCGGTAAAGCCGCCCCAGCCGCCAATGCACGTTTACGTCGTCCGGAATGAGACCGGCGGCCGCGGTCAGTTCCCGCAGCGCATCCTCATTGCGGCCGGCCTCCGAATCCACGATCCCTAAATCCAGTTGCCCCAGGCCGATCGACGGATCGAGCTCGACGACCTTCTTGAGCAAGGGTGTCGCCTCGTCCATCTGGTTCATCTGGATCTCCGTATCGGCCAGATAGACCATGGCCTGAACGTGCGCCGGATCGTTGGCCAGCTCGGCCTGAAACTCGTTCGCCGCCTCCTTGTACTGCTTGAGGGTCCACAGCAGGTAGCCCAGGCCAAAGTGCGCGTTCGGCTCTTTGGGATTGGCCTTGATGGCGGCGCGGAAGTGGTTTATGGCGCCGCCATTGTCTTTCAGGCCATCCGACGCTTCGCCTGCCAGCATCTCAGCCTCGGCCGAATCCGGGTCCAGCGTAAGAATCTCCTTGGAGACATCCAGGACGCATTGATTCTGCTTGGACCACAGGCAACTGTGCGCCAGGGCCAGCCTCAGCGGCAGGTTCTGCGCATCGTGCGCGGCCGCCTCCTTCAGATAGGGAACCGCTGCGGCGTATTCGGTCAGGCTGTAGTGAGCCATCACGATCAGGATGGTCAGGCGCTGGGCCTGGGGAGAGGACGCGGGTTCGCTCTTGAGCAGCGGGTTGAACTCCTGGATGGCCTCCTTGAAATCTCCGCCCTTGAAAAGCGCCAGACCCAGATTCAGCCGCAGTCCGGGAACGTCGGGACCCATCTCCAGGGCCTTGCGATACAGGGGCACGGCCTCCTTGTAGTGTTCCTGGCGGGCCTCCAGCAACCCCAGGTGTGCGTAAGGCTCCTGGCTTGAAGGATGAGCCTTCGCAACCGCGCGCCACGCGGCCTCCGCTTCGGGATTCTTGCCCTGCCGCTCCAGGGTCAGCGCCGTCTGCCGCAGACGGTCGGAAGCCGGTTTTGCCTGGCCCAGGCAGCCCGCTGCGGCGGCAGCCAAAGCCACGCCGATTCCAAGTTGTACAACCCGCTTCACGTGGTTCCCTTCCTTAGCTGGCTTTCGTCCGGCCCGCCGGCCCCGTCCTGCCCCAAAATGCGTCCTCTGACAGATTCCCTTTCGTTCTTTGATTCTCTCTCTGTGACAGGTCTGCCGGCAATTGCCGGGCAAAGAAAAAGGGCGCGGCAGGGATTGCCTGCCGCGCCCCGGTTGAGGGTTGGGTTAGAAAATGAACTTGCCGCCAAGCTCGAGTGCGCGGGGATCCCACGTGCTCGTGACCTGGCCGAACGTATTGCCCGAATTGAGTATGCCGCTGTTCAATCCGCCATTGTTCGATGGGTTGTAGCCCGTGTTGATGCCGCTGGGCTCGGTATGGTTGAAGGTGTTGAACGACTCGAAGCGGAGCTCGAAGCGGGCCTTGTCGGTAATCGCGAACGACTTATACATCGAAGTCGTGAAGTTCACGCGGCCGGGACCGACGATTGCGTCCTTGCCGGAACTGCCGAAGCCCAGGTTGGATCCGCCATCATATTCCGGAACCGGAGCGGAGAACCCGGTGTCGCGGAAGTAGTCGTTCAATTTCTTGTTGTAGGTCATCTTGCCGACCAGGTTCGGACGGTTGCCATATCCGCCGTCGAGGCCGACTGGGTCGTAGTTGAGCGTCAAGCCCGAAGGACTAGGCGTGCCGGACTCATCGATCACGGTTCCGGCAAACTCCCATCCGCCCGCGATCGAGTGGACCAAGCCGCTGCTCTTGGCGAAGAAGGGCAGCTTGTAGACGTAGTTGATGCTCAGCATGTGCCGGCGATCGAGGTTGCCCGATCCCTTATCAAACTTGAAGTTCCAGGGATTGTCCACAGCGCCGCCGCCGCCGTTGTCGTAACTGGTGATATCGATCTCGTGCGACCACGTGTAATCGACTTCACCGCTCAGACCCCACCTGTTCTGCACGCGGACACCAGTCTGGAAACCGTTGTAATTGCCGTTGGTATCCATTTGATTCTGGTTGATGTCGGTGTAGCCCTGGAATTGCCGGAATTGGTTTCCGCCGCCAGGAAAGACCGGGACGCCGCCGATTGTGGCGCCGAAGCCGGGCTTGCAGGGGTTGTCTATAGCTCCGTAGTTTGCGCTGGAATCACCCGCCAGGCACTCGATTGAGACAAGGCCGGGGCCGGGTGAGTTACTGATGGGCCCCCCAGTATTCGGGTTGATGAACCCGGAGTTGACTGGGAAGTTGTTGACGTGGTTGCCGATGTTCTGATGCCACGCCAGGTTGCCCACGTACTGGACGACCCAGATGAGCGAGGGAGCCAGCTCACGCTGCACGCCCAGGCTGTACATGGCTGACGCCGGCGCGCGGTAATACTGCGCCATGCTGGCCGCGCCGCCCGCGAAGATCAGAGAGTTCGGCGTGATCGACTGGCCGGTTACATAGTTGTAACCAGGGTTGCTGAAGTTGGGGTTGCCGACACTCAGCGCAGGATCGAACGGAGGGCTGGCGGCGGTGTCGTAGACGTCGTTGCCTTGCATGCGCTCGTAGAAGGTTCCGAAGCCGCCGCGGAGAACGGTCTTGCCGTTGCCGCTGATGTCTTCAGAGAATCCAAGGCGAGGCTGCCAGGTCAGGTAGTCGTTGTTGACTAGGCCCCTCGGGAAGTGATTCTGGCCGGCTAGGCCCGTACCGTTGATGTAGGAGGGTATGCCGCCGAAGGTATACAGGTCCGGGCTGGCTGGATCGATGGCGCCGCTGTTGTCCCAGATCGGAGCCTGGGTTGGGACGTACAGGGCTTGAGCGAAGTTGCCAACAAAGTTGCCGCGCTCCCAAGCGTGCGGCAGGGCGTCGTAACGGATGCCCAACTGCAAGCTCAGCCTTGGAGTTACGTGCCAGTTGTCCATGACGTAAACCGAAGTAGTCTGGTTGACGTAGTGGCGGATGGGCGCGCCCTGGGCTTGGCTGTAGCCGCCCGCCAGGCCCATCAGCAGGTCCATGATGCCGTCGTTCGACACCGTGTTGCTGCCGTAGTCGCCCTGCTCGTCGCCGTAAAGCATCTGGTTCTTGGTGTAGCGGTTGTAGCTGAACCCGAACTTCATGGCGTGCCTGCCGCTGGTGTACGAGAGGTCTAACTTGGGCTCATAGTCCTGGGCCGCGTTGTGATACGGCTCGGTGGCCGTGTCTTCAGCCGTCCAGTAGGGTCCGCCGAAACCGGAGATGCCCGGGAGGGTCTTCCGGGTGATGGCATAGGCCGCCACCACCGGTTGGACGCTCCAGCTGGCTGGCTTGTAGCTGTTCGCGGTGGGGGTGATGTCGATCTGGTTGCCGTCGTAGTTCGCGCTGACTTCGAGCAGCAGGTTGGGTGACATTTGGCCGGTCAACTTGATGGCCGCGCTGTGGGACGGAGAGGAAAGGACGCTTTGCAGGGTGTTGTAGTTGCACCAGCACCAGCCCAGTTCCGGTGCGCCGAAATTCTCCTTCTCAATGTCGCCGATGTAGTGGCCCAGGATAGCCCACTTGTCGGTGAACTTATGATCGACGCGGACGATGTCGTCGCGCACCACGAACGGGAGCGATATAGAGGAGATGTTCTTGTCCTGGGCAACACCCCCGACGGTTACGTTCGACGCGGGAAGTGCGCCTGAGTGCAAGTAGAGAATCCAGTTGGGATCGAACATCGAAGCCGGAATCTGGTTGTTCGCGAACGCCGCCCCTGGCGTCAGGCCATGACCGGGCTGGCCCGGCGAAAACCACGCGGAACCGGCTGCAAGTTTCGGAACCACCAGCGAGGTGCCCGAAGCGAACCCGGGCGCCACATAGGTGAGAGGCGTGGTCTGGCCAATCGCGGGAATGTCAGCCGCGTCGACCGTGGCGTTGTTGCTGGATGCCTGGTTTACAGTCTTGCGCCATTCTTCGTTCCAGAAGAAGAAGGTCTTCTGCTTGTTGACGTTGTACGTCTTGGGGATGTACAACGGGCCGCCCACGTTGAAGCCGTAGATGTTGTAGTGCACCGCCGGCGTCGGGGTCACCGGGGTAGTTAGTTTGTCGAAATATTTGTTGGCGTCGTAGTCGGTGTTGCGGTTTTCCTCGTAGGCTGAGCCGTGGAACTTCTGCGTGCCGCTCTTCAGCGAAAGGCTGATGGTGGCGCCCGAGGAAATGCCGTAATCCGGAGGATAGTTCGAGGTCAGCATCGTGAACTCGGCGATGGCGTCCTGCGAAGGCTGGATCTGCATGCCCCCAGCGCCGCCGCGGTCGTCAGACTCGCCGCCGTCGATGAGCCAGATGTTGTGGCTCTGACGGAGTCCGTTGATGCTGATGGTGAAGTTGGATCCCACCGAGCCGGGAGTGTTGTTGTCGGGCAGGGCGGAGCTTACGCCCAGGCCCAGGGCCGCCAGAGCTGCAAAGTTGCGGTTCTCGGTGGCGATTTCGCTGATCTGCTCGGAGGTGATCAGCGTGCTGACCACGTTGGAGTCGGCCTGCACCGTCAGGGCGTCGGCCTGGACGGTGACCGTCTGGGTTTCGGCGCCGACGGTGAGCTTGATGTCTGCGCGGACCGTGGCGGAAGTCGCGATCACGATGCCGTTCTGCACGTACGTCTCGAAGCCCTTGGCCGTGACCTTCAGGTTGTAAGTGGCGGGGTTCAGGCCGGCGACGTCATACAAGCCGGTGCCGCTGCTTGTGGTTGTGTGCACGTCATTAGTGGCCGTACTGGTGAGGACGACCTTCGCTCCCGCGATGACCGCTCCCGTCTGGTCAGTAACGATGCCGGTGAGGTCGGAGTTGGCCTGCGCATAGAGTCCTACGCATGCCAACACTAAAAACAACGGCAACAGGAAATACCTGTATTTCGCTTGTCTCATGTGACCTTCCTTTTCAAGTTTCTTTCTGTTGGTGTTTCGTACTTCGATCGCTTCCCCCTCGGTCGGAATGAAGCCGGCAGGATGAAACCGAAATCCGTTTCCTCGGGCCCCTCTGCCCAGGCTGTGAAGACATCCGCCCAGGCTTCTAAAACAGCCCGATTTCTCCGTGTAATGGAAGAAGAAATATTCAACTTCTCCATTTTCTGGAATCCTTGCGCTCAATCGTTTAAGTTCACTGCGCGCAAGAACACCTACACTGAGCCGCGAAACATTTAATGCTCAATGGGGGGTAGTTGTCAAGTCCAACTTTCAATGAATTTAAGCCGCCCGTTTCCGAATCCGGGCAGCTCCTCGCGTCATCATCAGTAACTATATGTATATACTAGAGTTACAGCGGAATTGCCAGGGCTGATCCCACCCCGCATGGTGTCACTTGCTGCGGCAAAGCTGCGTCGGCGGCGGGTTCCCGGCAAAAAATCGCAAATCTCACGTGTTTTCCTCACCCGGGACAACTCTCCGGCGGGAGCTGGCTTCTAAAGGCGTCTGAAAATTCCCTATTGGATGAAATGCCCTATTGCAACGGCGCGATATCTCGCAATTGCCGCGCCGTGGCCTCTAGAAACGTCTCCATGCTGGCCCCGGCGGGCGCTTCCAGCCCTGACTTGGCCTGGATCGCGGAAGCGATCCGCAGCGCCAGGGCCTGACGCGTCGGCAGGCTCATATCCAGCCGCCGTGAGAAGAACCCCTCCAGCACCCCTAGGTCGGCCGCCGAGAGTTTGGCGATGCCGGTGGCGGGCAGCGTCAGGGCGGTATGCGGCTCGGGGATCGGAGCGCTGGGAGCAAAAATCTCCGCGGTGAAGGTCCGCGCGCCCCGCTCCCCCCACAGTGGACTCTCCACCTCGCGATCCCGCACCACCAGGGTTCCGGCAGCCAGGTCCCCCAGCCGCTGGTGCTGGCGGGTGGCGAACACGGCGATCACCCCCACCGCATAGAAGCCGGGAAGCCAGTCCACATAGCGCACCAGATTCCGCGCCATCGACTCGAACAGCCCGATAGCCCGCCCCGAGCGCTGGATGACGCGAATCCTGGCCACACGCTTGCCCGGAGTCCGCCCGTTCCAGAAGGCCTCAAACAGCGTGAAGTAGCCCCAGTTCACTAGAAAAACGAAGAAAATGATGATCGCGACTGCCCATTGCCCGGAGTTCTTCGAGAACGCGTGCACGCCAGGCAGAAGCAACCCGACCAGCAGCAAAAGCATGATCAGCCCGGCGCCCCAGATCAGGTAATCCACCAGCAGCGCGATAAAGCGGCTCCCGATCCCCGCCAGCGGCATCTCGATCGCCACCAGCTCCGGCGTTTCAATGCTAAGCTGGTCGGAACTCAACTCCATGGCGCAAATCCTCTCCAACCAGTGGATTCTCAAGCGCCGGCCCCACTGGGACCGGCTCTCGTCCCTGCTGGCCCAATCCGGCTCCAGCGGCCTCGGCCGGCTTTCCCGCGCCGAGTTGCGGGAGATGGCCCTGCTCTACCGCCAGGTCGCCGCCGACCTCTCCGTCCTCCGCCAGGACGCGACCGCCCGCGCCTATGCCGCGCATGTGAATCAGTTGCTGGCTCGCGCCCACCATATCATCTATTCCGGCAGAAAAACCAATTTGCTCACGCTTTTTCGCTTTCTCCGCGACCAGTATCCCGTCATCTTCCAGCGCCACATCGGCTACGTGGCCGCCTCGGTCCTCGTCACCCTCGCCTGGGGACTGCTCGGCGCCGCCCTCACCACCGCCCGCCCCGAGTTCATGCGCCACTTTCTCGGCCCCGCCATGATCGACACCCTGGAGCGCCACCAGATGTGGACTCACTCCATCGTCAGCGTCGCGCCCCAGGCCACCAGCGCCATCATGACCAACAACCTCTCCGTCAGCTTTGTCACCTTCGCCGGCGGCATCGTCTTCGGCCTGGGAACCTTCTTCTACCTCTCCGTCAACGGCATCATGCTGGGAGTCATCGCCGCCGCCTGCCGCCAATACGGCATGTCCATAGCTCTGTGGAGCTTCGTCGCGCCCCACGGCTCCCTCGAGCTGCCCTCCATCCTCATCGCCGGAGCCGCCGGATTCCGCCTCGGCCACGCCATGCTCTTTCCCGGAGCACTGCGCTGGAAAGACTCGGTCGCCAGCGGCGGCGTCGAGGCCACCCGCCTGGTCTCCGGCATCATTCCCCTGCTCGTCGTCGCCGGATGCCTCGAAGGCTTCTTCTCCCCCTCGCAAGCCCCCGCCTGGCTCAAGTTCACCGTCGGCGGGCTGCTCTTTACGCTGCTCAACCTATGGCTCTTCCGCCCCGTCAAGCCACCCGCCCCAAGCGCTTAATGGCAACTCGCAGAATCTCCAACGCACGTTGATAGCTACGGGCTTCAACTCATCCCTTCGATCCCCTGAGGAAAGATTTTTCTGGAGGGAGGCGGGGGCTTCAACCCCCGCATAATGCCGCAATACTAACGCGGGCTTTAGCCCCGGAGGGTTGCTTTGTGTCAGGGCACGACATTAGTCGTGCCGAAAAGGGCCGCAAAACGCGGGCTTTAGCCCCTGAGGAAAGATATTTCCGGAGGGAGGTGGGTGTTTCAACCCCCGCATAAAACCACCCACCCATTTTGGAAAATCAACCAGCGCGGCGAAAGCCGCGCCCGACACCCCGCATTTCAAACATCCAGTAGAACAAAGACAAACTATCTAGATTGCTTCTGCTGTTAGGAGAACCGTCAATGGAGATAAATCGGTAAGTCCCAAAGGCACAAAATTCATGGGCTTCGGCGTCACCCTCTCAGGGAATAAATAGTCGTTATACAAAACACATGGCACATGCACAGTAGCCTGAAGTCTACCATGAAGACCTAAAGACATGAGGCCGACATTTACAGATTTGGCGCCCTCGCCCATATCGTACAAGCCATTCTTACATTGCACTGAAACTATTGGCCGATGAGGCTTGGAACCAAGAGGCAGGAGCCATAAAATATCGAAACCGCCGTCCCTATCTTTCCCTAACAGGACATTCCCTGTAAACCCGAGAGTTTTCAAGTATGCGTTAAACTCAGCTTTCTTGGGCATCATCGTCCGTGGATCTCCGACCCTGTGAAGAGATCCAGTTACCCGGCCCCTCAGCTTCTCCATTACCTCTAACTCAAATTGCTGAGAACGCTTTCCGATGGTGCGAATACCCTTCATCCGCTCTATGAATTGAAGATAAGGAACATCGAGCGCGGTAAATCGTCCACTCTCAGAATCATACGCGAACGGAAGGGACGAGCCCTTCCCACGAAAATGCATATCGAGCCAATCCACTGCGGCCCGAATCGCATCCTCAGAGGACGAGCTATGCGTCTCGGCCTTCAAACCATCAAACAAAGGATCATCTTCATCACCAAGCCGCGAGCCTGCCCGTGTGATCACCCGGGAAGGCTCGGAGGAAAGCTCTTCTGCGACGACCTCGAAAAATGCAAATTTCGAATTGAACTTAGGCATGTTTTTTCAGGTACGCCTTGACCGCCGAGTTAAGCTCCTTAAACGCTTGCAGCACAGCGGTTGCTTCGGGCGTTTTATCCTTTTCCAGCACCTTTTGAATCAGCAAACCCAGCTCCCTTACGACCTTAGAAAGCTTGTTGCGGCTCTCCTCTCGCGTGTCCACGTAGATTTCCGCCTCGCGCAACGACTTCCCCCCGTGGAGCAACGCAGACGCCTTCTCGGAGGAAAGGACCGAAGCATAGGTAGAAAGCTCACGGGTGTCATGGACTTTTTTCTCAGCGGTATTTCGCTGCCTCGTCGAGGCCATACGCGGACCGTAAAGATCGTCGAGCAAGACCTTCAAATTGGCCTTATCGTAGTCGAGGATTTGCAAGGTATCTGGATCGACATCGAGTTGCAAAAATTTCTTTACCCCTGTCCTCGAGATCGCTTCCGCCAAGACCCAAAAGTCCTCGCTGTCCGGGAGCGGCATCCCCGCCTTTTTCAAAAGCCGAAAGGGCAGAAGGAACCGGCGCGCCTCCTGCTTTTTGATTCGCACCTCTTTGATAGTGCGCTCTAGGCTGCCCACACGTTGGATCTCCCGCTCCAAGAATTGCGCCTTAGCGAGAGGCGGCCATTCTCGAAATCCAAGCATATGGCGCACCCCAAGGTAGATCCGCATCTGACTCTGTTGCTGTTCATCATCCGCTTGATCCGGGAATACGATCGCCGGCACTTTATCGAAATCATTTTTTTGGCGTTCGTATTTCTCAGGGTTGGCACGTATCTCGTTAACGGCAGCTAGGCGCCGATTGCCCTCAACAACAACGTAGTGGTCCCCTTGGCGTCTAACGACGAGCGGCTCGTAGTCAATGAATCCGTTTTCGAGAAAAGAATCTACGAGTTCTGATGCGTAGTGGGGCGCGCCGAAGATTGCCTTTTGTATTTCAGGTTGAGATTTATCCTTGAGGCTGCCACCAAAGCGCGGATTTTCAGGATCAAAGTGCAGAGAATCCGGTGAGAGGTACTCTAATTTGATGGTGACCGGATCAGCCATTTCCCCTCCATATTTCTTGCAGGTTTGCTACAACTGCCTTGAATAGGGGCGGAGGGACGGCGTTCCCGATCATTTGGAATCGCTCGCGCACAGTGCCTCTCTTCCAAATAAAGTCTCGTCTAAATCCTTGCAACGCAGCGCACTCCCGATAAGAGAATCGTCTTGCAGGCTCCTTTTTCGCGAAGACCCATTTATCTGTGTGGATGCGACGCAGCGGAGGGCTTGAGGGATGCAGAGGGACATGTCGCCAATGTCCTACTATGCAGGGGCTGGGTTCCATCCAATCCCTTCTACGATTTCGCGACAGATAGTACCAGTGGAACGGTTCCTCATTAAAATCACCGATCGGCCATTCCGGAAAGCCCTTGAGAACGTCGCGTTGGGACACCAGGGCCTGGCGCGAATCGGACCCATGCGTTGGTTCAGGAAATACATAATCGTATGCCAGGTTGGATCGAACACCGACGATGAATACCCGTCGTCTTGATTGGGCGACGCCATAATCTTGCGCGTTCAAGACCTTCCATTTGACCCTATATCCAGCCAATCTATACCTACAAAGCTGATTGGCTAATAGCCTTTGGTTTGGGCCGTAGGCCATGCCATTGACATTTTCAACCACAAAGGCCTTGGGCTTGGTTCGCCGCAGAACGCGGTCAAACTGCTGATATAAAAAATTGACAGATTCTCCCCAGTCGCGCCGGCCACCTTGGGTGAACCCCTGGCAGGGATAGCAGCCCACCAGCAGATCGGCGGACGGAAAATCGTCAAAATCCGAAATATCGCCGCATTCGATCTTTGCGTTAGGGATGTTGTCTTGATATGTTTGGCATGCAGCTTCGCAGACGTCATTAGCCCAGACTATATCGACGCCCAAATCCGACAAGGCCACATCAGATCCACCGCATCCGCTAAAAAGGGAGATCGCTTTTATCGTCTGGCTCATGGCGCTTAATTGGCAATTTTACAGCGAACCGGGAGATTTGGCGAAAGAAAAATGACCCGGCTCAGGAGGACCATGACAGACAGGATTTCGACCCCGGCCCGGAGTCAGAACATGAGGAGTATCCGCAGCAAGGATACGAAGCCTGAGATGCGTGTCCGGCTGCTACTCTATGGGCTGGGGCACCGGTACCGGCTCCATGTGAAATCTCTCCCTGGATGCCCAGATATTGTGTTCAGGAGCCGGAGAAAGGCATTATTCGTCCACGGATGCTTTTGGCATCAGCACAAGGGCTGCCACGACGCTCACCTGCCGAAATCCCGGCTCTCATACTGGGGTCCGAAACTCAGGTGCAATGTCGAGCGGGACCGAAGAAATGCACAGTTGCTACGTGATGCGGGGTGGGCTACCCTCACGGTGTGGGCATGCGAGCTTGCGGACGAGAAAGCCCTTGCATCCAGGCTGAAGAAATTCCTCAAATAGGGGATATAGCCTAAACTCCGCTTGAACATGTTCCCCAGTTGCAACAACCCCAGTTCCTCAAACGTCCTCTCGTGCAGCACGACCTTCTATTCCCTGCTCCTCGCCGCGGCGAGTCGTCGTGGCGGCTGTTCCCTGGCCCATGCCGCTGACCCCTAACAACCGATCCCTTATCCCTGTTCCCCGACCCCTGCCCCCTGATCTCTAATCCCCCAGAGCCTCTCCCAGCGTCGAAAATGCACGCAAGAAAACACTCCGCCTACAGGCCGACTCAGTGGCAAAAAAACAGCCGACGTACAGGTCGCCTTTTCGTTGCCAGGCCTTTCTTTTTCAATAGGTTACTGCGATGCCTCCCGCGGCCTCAATCGCATACTGCACCGATCTGCGCATTTTTTGACGGCCTGCAGGCGGACACACGCGAAAAATCCTCTTCATTTTCAATAGGTTACAGCATCCCTCCTTTTGAATTGCATCTATCTTTACTATTTTCAATGGCTTGCAGACAAAAACCCCTCCCGTTTTTTCCCAATTGTCCAAAAACCGCAAAAATCTGTGCATCCCCGCGGCCACACTCCCCCAAAATGTCTGCCTCCAGGCAGCCTCTTTTACCCACAGCGGTTTCCACAATGGAATCAAGGACTTGCGGCTGATTGCGCGCCCGTGCGGGCCGGTTTCCCACAGCTCCCGCGCTTGCCATGCGGCCGGCGGGTTGCTATTCTCATAGGGTTGCAGCCAGGGCGGGTACGGTTCAGCCGGTCGCCGCTCGTAGACAAAGTTTGCAATAAAGGGTGGCGTGTGCTACTCTTTTGAAGTACGAGATGAGCAGTGGAGCCTCCCGGTGGCCGTGTGGCCTGCCCCTTTGAGGGAAGTGGGAAGCTAAAGTAATGGAATGGTTCGCTGGATCAGGTGAGGCTGTAGCCCCTGAACCCCTGTAGGGAATCCCGCAGAGAACAATCCATTGCATGACCCAGGAGTTCGACTCCTGCGAGCCCTGGTGGCTCGGGCGCGTTTTGCTGGTCGCTCTTTGATATTTTGCGCTGCGCGACGCCTTTGAATGGAGCGTTCTCCTGCTGTAAATGGAACGTTTCCCTGTTTTGAATGGAGCGTTCTCCTGCTTTGAATGGAACGTCTCCCTTCCGTCCGCTCGATCTTCTTGAACTGAGGAACTTGCCCCCAACAACCTGTTGGAGCGGCCTCAGGAGAGGAACAGACTGAGCTTGACGCCAACACGGAAGTTTAGTAGTCTTGGAGGGTTCGCGCAAAAACGCCGGATGTTGTCCTGGAAGGCCACACCGGCGAGCGCAACAAGTTCGAGGACACCCCGGCTTCACGGCCTGGGCCTCGATCCAAACGGCCCCGCTCAGGCGGATAAACCGTAAGGATCTTTGACAAAATGGTTGAACGTGCCAGTCGTGAGATACGATCAGGTTTGGCTTGATCATTCTCACAAGGTAAGGCGCCGCATATCTTCGGATGTGGGGCGCGGTCGCACCAAGCTGACCTCCGTCAGCTAGGTGTGACATCAGGTTTCAAACGAGAGTTTGATCCTGGCTCAGAATCAACGCTGGCGGCGTGCCTAACACATGCAAGTCGAACGAGAAAGTGGCAGCAATGCCATGAGTAAAGTGGCGCACGGGTGAGTAACACGTG
>JBEKZR010000460.1:0-2705 GCA_049509715.1 Occallatibacter sp.
GTTGAGGGCTTCGAGCGAGTCGCGGAAGTGGATGAGGATCAGGTCGCCTTTGTGGCCGAGCTGGGAGTAGAGGGCGGTTTGGATTGGTGCGTCAGGGCTGGCGCGTTCCAAACGCTGAAGCGCGGAGATGCCCTCGGCGGCAATCTTATTACGTTCGCCTTCCGCGCGGGACCGCCAGGCCTTCCAGTCGAAGCGGAAGAACTGGTGGAGCAGGAAGGAGCCTTCAAGCGTCAGCGGGACTGGGGGGAAGCTGGACAACGGGAGCACCTCAAACGTTCATTCGAACACCACTCATCGTAGCAAACCAACTGCGCCATCTGCGGTGGGGGCAGCAGAAAGTAAGCTTTCCTTGATGCG
The DNA here is from genome assembly GCA_049509715.1 of Occallatibacter sp. Lineage (GTDB taxonomy): Bacteria > Acidobacteriota > Terriglobia > Terriglobales > Acidobacteriaceae > Telmatobacter. Next base: position 358 of record JBEKZR010000460.1, read on the forward strand.
GCGCGGGGGCAGCATCTTTCGGGTCGCCACAGCCCTATATACTGAAGAGGCGCATGAGCGAAAGAATTCTGGCCTTCCTGGTTCAATTTGTAACCCATGTCATCGATGCTGGCGGTTACGCCGGCATTGTTGCGCTGATGGGCATCGAATCGGCCTGCATTCCGCTGCCCTCCGAGATCATCATGCCGTTTGCGGGCTACGTGGTTTATCTGGGCCACTTCAGCCTATTCTGGGCGGCGACGGCGGGGGCCGTGGGCTGCAATCTAGGCTCGCTGGTCGCGTATTGGATCGGCGCCATGGGCGGGCGGCCGCTGGTGGAGCGCTACGGCAGATGGGTGCTGATGAGCCACCACGATCTGGACCGCATGACGGAGTTCTTCTTGAAATACGGATCCATCACGGTGTTGCTGGCGCGGTTGTTGCCGGTGGTGCGCACCTTTATTGCGTTTCCGGCGGGAATTGCGAAGATGCCCCAACTGCGTTTTCACATCTATACGTTTGTGGGTTCATGGCCGTGGTGTTTCGGCCTGGCGTATGCGGGCATGAAGCTGGGCGAGGCGTGGCACACGGACCCCCGCTTTTACGCGGCGTTCCACCGCTTTCATCTGGCCGTGGAAATTGCGCTGCTAGCGGGAGCCGTGTGGTTTGTGTGGTCGCACCTGAACCGGGGAAGGCAGGCGAATGCAGCGTAAAACCCGGATTGGGATGGAGCTCGGTGCAAGGCGTACACTGTTGCGGTTGCCTGAAGAAGATTGGAACGGCCCGGATACCCGGAGCCATCAAAGTGAGGTTAGGAGAAACAATGGGAACTGAAGAGCAAGGCGGCCAGAAGACCGCTGAAGCGTCGAAGATTGCGCCCGCCACGGGCAAACTGGGCGTGATGGTGGTCGGCCTGGGCGCCGTGGCCACCACGATGATCGCCGGAGTCGAGGCCGTCCGCAAGGGACTGGCTAAGCCCATCGGCTCGCTGACGCAGATGGGCACCATCCGGCTGGGCAAGCGTACCGACAACAGGTCGCCGCTGATCAAGGAGTTTGTGCAGCTGGCCAATCTGAACGACCTGGTCTTTACCGGCTGGGACATCTTCGAGGACAACGTTTACGAGTCGGCAGCCCACGCCCAGGTGCTGGACAAGGAAACGCTGGTGCAACTGAAGCCCTATCTGGAGAAGATCAAGCCGCTGCCGGCGGTCTTCGACCAGTACTACGTGAAGCGCCTCAACGGCACGCACGTGAAGAAGGGCAAGAACAAGCGCGACCTGGCCGACCAGGTGGTCGCCGACATCCGCGCCTTCAAGAAGACCGTGGACCGCGTGGTGATGATCTGGTGCGCTTCGACTGAGATATTCATTGAGCCGGCGGCCGTGCACCAGAGCATCGAGGCCTTCGAGAAAGGCCTGGAGAACGACGACATCGCCATCGCGCCCTCGCAGATATACGCTTACGCGGCGTTGAGCGAGGGCGTTCCCTTCGCCAACGGGGCGCCGAACCTGACGGTGGACACGCCGGCCATGATCGAGCTGTCGAAGCGGAACGCGGCGCCCATCTGCGGCAAGGACTTCAAGACCGGCCAGACGTTGATGAAGACGGTGCTAGCGCCGGCCTTCAAGGCGCGCCTGCTGGGCGTCTCCGGCTGGTTCTCGACCAACATCCTGGGCAACCGGGACGGCGAGGTGCTGGACGATCCGCAATCGTTCAAGACCAAGGAAGAGTCCAAGCTGGGTTCGCTCGAATACATCCTGCAGCCGGAGCTTTACCCCGATCTCTACAAGGATATTTTTCACAAGATTCGCATCAACTATTATCCGCCGCGCGGCGATGACAAGGAGGCCTGGGACAACATCGACATCTTCGGCTGGCTGGGCTACCCCATGCAGATCAAGGTGAACTTTCTCTGCCGCGACTCGATCCTGGCCGCGCCCATTGCACTGGACCTGGTGCTGTTCCTCGACCTGGCCAAGCGCACGCCGGAGTTGCGCTCCATCGGCATTCAGGAGTGGCTGAGCTTCTATCTGAAGTCGCCGCAGACGGCGGCGGGACTGTATCCGGAGCACGACCTGTTCATCCAGTCGATGAAACTGAAAAACACTCTGCGCCACATCATGGGCGAGGGGCTGATCACGCACCTGGGCCTGGAATACTACGACTGAGGCACCTGCGGTGCAGCCAACCGCCTCCCGCTGGTCGGCCAAAAAGCAAAGGCCCCATCCGCAAGGGTGGGGCGTATCAGGCTGGAATTCCGGCTAAAAACGGTGTTTTGGCGGGGAATCGGCAATCCAATCGAATTATTCTTCCTGGCGGTAGCCAAACAGGAGGATACTAACGTCTAAAGAGTTGAGCAGAGCGGCG
>JBEKZR010000461.1:0-2704 GCA_049509715.1 Occallatibacter sp.
GATCATACTTGGGACTTGAGCAGATGGGAGCAGACGAAGAGTTCGGTGAATACGTCGAGCCCAATCTCTATAGCTATTTCGAGGAAGTTTTCAAAACCCCCGCTGTGCGAGACTGGCTCGTGTGGAGTGATGAGCAACGTAAGTTCACCAACGAACAGCATGTTCACGAGTTCTACCAGTGGATTTTGGGGGAACCGTTGGACAATGGTGAATTCGGCGAACCAAAACTTTCAGAGGCAAAAAGTATTCGGCAACTGGGCAAGATCATCGGTGATGCTGGTGCGATGGCTGCATTCAGTACGGAGGGCGGCACGCTTACGCGGGGCCTTTCTCGCTTTGAATCAGAGCATCAGGAGGATTGGCTTCCAGCCATCGTAAACGCTCAATCCGTCCTTGCCTCACTCAGTCCGGACAAGCTTCGTGCCCTTGGAGAAGCTGAGATTCAAAATCTCAATGCGCTACGAGCTAGAGTCGACACGGTTCTTGAGGACCGGGCACGGTTGACCCAGGGCGGAGCGAATGCCTGACCCGTCGCCTGACACGGTCGCATTTTGGGTGTCGCGTGACATCACCAACGAGAGTTTCCGCACCCTTCTTGACATAACAACCATCGTGCTGGTGTCTCGGCTCGTGGGGAAGTCTGCAGAAGAGTGTGCGGATTTGGCCGAGAAGGTCTTGCCGAAGCTAGTTTCGGCGTTGGAGAGTATTCGAGCTGAATCCCTTGAAGACGGAGTCGAACCAAGCTTCGAGCTCTCAGTTGAGCAGAACGCTCTTTACATCAAGGCAGTCAGTAGCGATGCCTCCCGGTTCTTGAATCGCCTTCACGCGTTAACATGGCAGGAATTTGAACAGTTTTGCGGTCGGATTCTTGGCGCCATGGGAGGTAAACCTACGGTTACCGGCAAGCCTGGCGATGGCGGGATTGACTTCATAGCGAAAGATTTACCATTGTGCTCCCCCGCGCCGAAAGGGGCCAGAATCACCATAGTCGGTCAAGCGAAAAAATACGGACGCGACAATCTGGTTATCGAACAAGATATTCGGTCATTTATAGGCGGCGCCGTACGAAGGACCTCAGACCCCGAAGACCCACACTGCTTTCGCAGGAATATTCTCGCTCCCGTTTCCTTTGCGTTTTGGACAACCTCAGACTTTCAGCCGTCGGCCCGCAAGTTTGCAAGGGGTCTGGGGCTATGGTATTTGAATGGAATTGCGTTGTCGCAGCTTGCAATCAGGCTGAACGTTGAACTCAATCCTGCCGATCCAGATCGAGAATTACAATGAGACTATGCAACAGCGGGTGGCATATGTCCGCATCCGAGCATCTGGGCGCTCCATAGCCGCATCCTCAACCCTGGAGGCCACCGAATCTGATTGGACAGGGTTGCGGGAACCGTCAACTGGTGCGAACAGACCCTCGCACATCCACTAGGCTTCAATCGAACCAATCTCGGCCCCTGATGGATTGGTACCCGGCAAACGCCCTTGCGTGTACCCAAACCCCCGCATCGCCGTAGGAATGACTTCGATTCCGCGCCGGAAATCGCCGGGAATCGCCCAAAATTCTGCCGAAATGCATCCGTTTCCCCATTCCGCCCGCGAGACCACTGACCCCTGACCCCTGCCCCATTGCTCTAAACTCAAACGAAGAGAACAACTCCACCCCGAGGACCACCCCGTTGAGAAAATTCCCGCTCCCTGTCCTGGCCGTTGCCGCGTTCCTGCTGCTCGTCTCTCCCCCCGCCCTTCGCCCGCAAGCCCCATCCCTCCCTCCCGTTCCGGCGGCTTCGGTCGAGGCCAACCGCAAGGCCCTCAACGCGCTCTTCCAGGACTGTTGGGAAGACGCCCTCAAGCATTCCCCGGAGTTCGCCTCGTCGCTGGGAGACAAGCGATACAACGACCGCATCTCCGACTACTCCGTGAAGGCCGTCAACGACCAGCTGGCCCGCGAGCAGAACTTCCTCCTCCAACTGGCCGCCATCGACCCCGCCGGCTTCACCGATCAGGAGAAGATCAGCCGCGACCTGCTGCTGCGCGACTTTGCCGACGACCAGGAGGCGGCGGAGTTCAAGGAGTGGGAGATGCCCGTGAACCAGATGGGCGGCATCTACACCACCTATCCGCAACTGGTGGCCCAGCTCAGCTTCACCACCGTCAAGGACTACGACGACTGGATCACCCGCCTGCATGCCATTCCCAGGGCCTTCGAGCAGGTGACGACGAACATGTCCATCGGCATGGACGACCATCGCGTGCCGCCTGCATATCTTCTGGCCAAGGCGCTCGAACAGGTGAAGCAGTTGGCCAATCAGAAGCCCGAAGACTCCCCGCTGGCCCTGCCGCTCAAGAGCTTTCCCGCCGCCATCAAGCCCGCCGAGCAGGAGCGCATCAAGGCTGAGATGCTCGCCGCCATCGGCAAAGAGGTTCTGCCGGCCTACCAGCGCTTTGCGCGCTTTCTTGAGGTCAGCTACATTCCCGCCGGACGCGGGCAACCCGGGATCTCCGCCCTGCCCGATGGGGCAAAGTACTACCAGTTCCTCATCCGCCGCGCCACCACCACCAGCCTGACCGCGGAGCAGATTCACCAGATCGGCCTGGACGAGGTGAAGCGCGACGAGGCCGAAATGCTGGCCATCGCGCAGAAGCTCGGCTTTGCCGATCTCGCCAGCTTCCGCTTGAGCCTCAAAACCAATCCCAAACTCCA
>JBEKZR010000462.1:0-2703 GCA_049509715.1 Occallatibacter sp.
GGCCTACTATCGCCATGCCCTCGGTCCCCTGCGCGTAGCTCCCAAGGAGGGCCGCGGCTGGATGTTCGCCGCCGGCGAGCTGGCCATGACCGCCCACGACCTCGCCCTCTGGGACGAGAGTTTGATTTCCCAATCGATTCTCTCGTCCGAGAGTTATAAAAAAATGTTCACCGAGGTCAAGCTCAAGGACGGCAAGGGAACCCACTACGGCCTGGGCGTCGAGGTTGTAGACCGCGACGGACACCGCTCCATCGAGCACTCCGGCGAAGTCTCCGGCTTCGTCTCCGACAATGAGGTTCTCGTCGACGACGGCGTCGCCGTAGCCGTCCTCACCAATCAGGACGCCGTCGGCGCGGCCTCCGCCATCGCCCGCCTCGCCGCCCCCGCGGTCCTCAACGCCCCCGCATCCGCGCCCGAGCAGCAGGCCCTCGCCATTTACCACGGCCTTCAGCAAGGCCGTATCGATCGCACCCTGCTCGCCCCCAACCTCAGCGATTACTTCACCCCCGAAGCCTTGGCCGACTTTGAGAGCAGCCTTGCGCCCCTGGGCGAGCCGCTCAGCTTCCACCAGGCCGCCACCGAGCTGCGCGGCGGCATGACCTTCCGCGCCTTTCGCATCGTCTATCCCAACCAGCGCCTTACCCTCACCACCTACACCTACCCCGACGGCAAGCTGGAGCAGTACCTCATCGCCCCGGCGGAATAGTCTTTGTCCGTTCCCCTCATAATCTGGGTACCCCTCATTTCCGCGGTTTTTCGAGGGAAATATCCCACAAAGGTGGGATACATCGAGCCCCATCCGGCTCGTCTCCGCGATACACTCGGACTTGACCTATGTTCGAGAACCTCACCGACAAACTCCAGCGCGCCTTCAAAACCCTCCGCGGCCAGGGCACGCTCACCGAGGAGAACATCTCCGAGGCCCTGCGCGAAATCCGCGTGGCCCTGCTCGAAGCCGACGTCAATCTCAACGTCGTCCGCGACCTCATCGAGCAGATCCGCGTCAAAGCCGTCGGCACGGAGGTTCTCACCGCCCTTTCCCCCTCCGAGCAGGTCGTCAAAATCGTTCGCGACGAGCTGATCGCCCTCCTCGGCAAGGACACGGCCCGCTTCAAATTCGCCTCCCAGCCGCCCACCGTCATCCTCATGGCCGGCCTGCAGGGGAGCGGCAAAACCACCACCGCCGGCAAGCTCGCCGCCTGGCTCAAAAAGGGCGGTCACCGTCCCATGCTGGTCTCCGTCGACGTCTACCGCCCCGCTGCCCGCGAGCAGCTCAAGGTCGTCGCCAAATCCATTGAAGCCCGTCTCTACGAAGGCGACCAGAAGGGCGAGCCCGCCAATTCGGCCCTCGTCGAGCGCCTGGCCAAAGAGGCCCGCCGCGAAGCCGTCATCATGGGCTGCGACACCCTCATCGTCGACACCGCCGGCCGCCTCCACATCGACGAAGAACTCATGGACGAGATGGAGCGGCTGAAAAAGCTCCTCAACCCCTCTGAAATCCTCTTCATCGCCGACGCCATGACCGGCCAGGACGCCGTCAACTCCGCCCGGGACTTCCACACCCGCCTTGGCCTCACCGGCGTCATCCTCACCAAGATGGACGGCGATGCCCGCGGCGGCGCGGCGCTGTCGATTCGTCACGTCACCGGCCAGCCCATCAAGTTCATCGGCACAGGCGAAAAGGCGGAGGCCTTCGAACCCTTTCACCCAGATCGCATTGTGGGCCGCATTCTGGGCATGGGCGACATGATGTCGCTGATCGAAAAAGCCGAATCCACCCTCGACCGCAACAAATCCGAGGAGTTCGCCAAGAAAGCCCTCCTTGGCGACGGCTTCTCCCTGGAAGACTTTCGCGACCAGCTCCGCCAGATTAAAAAGATGGGTTCCATGGAGTCGATCCTCAAAATGCTCCCCTCCGTCGGCCCCTTCGCCGGCCTCCAGCAGGCATCCAAGCAAGTGGACGAAAAACAATTCGTCCGCCTTGAGGCCATCATCGACTCCATGACCCCCAGGGAGCGCCGCAACCACGAAATTATCTCCGGCAGCCGCCGCAAGCGCATTGCCTCCGGCTCCGGCACCACGGTCCAGGACGTAAACCAGCTCCTCCGCCAATATGCCCAAATGGCCAGGATGTTCAAGCAGATGGGCAAAGGCGGCCTCGCCAGAAACATGATGCGCGGCGGCCTCGGAGCCTTGGGCATGGGCGGCAAACAACGCTTCGGACGGTAAGGGAAACAATGGCACTCTCGATAGAAACAATCCGCGCAACCGAGAACAATGAAGAATTGTTCGATCTCCTGGCTACGGAATTGGACCGGCTTCTTCCCGATGAGGTAAAGGAAGACCCCGAGCGCTATTACCAGGCTTTGGATTCGCTGCCCCGGGGATTGCGGGCCATGGCGGGCATCTATTTCTTTAACGTCAGCATGACCCTCGACAGCCTGGCAGTGCATTTTTTACACCACCATGAGGAACGCGACCTGAGGGAAACGCTGAACGGACTCAGGGAACTGGAGCTCACCGAGATTGCGGACCTCTTCGAACAAGCCTGCAAGTTTATGGAACCCTACATGCCCGCACTCCAGTCCGGCGACTACGGAGGCAAGGAGTTCACCGATTGGCTTGTAGACATTGGCGCTCAAAAGCTGCTCGATCCCATGGACGGCTTCATCCGGGCGCACTGCGAAAAGGTCGGCGAGTTGG
>JBEKZR010000463.1:0-2697 GCA_049509715.1 Occallatibacter sp.
GTGGGCGCCATCAGCGCCGTCTGGTAGCCGTTTTCCATGGCCACCAGCATGGCCTGCAAGGCCACGATGGTCTTGCCCGAGCCCACATCGCCTTGCAGCAGCCGTCGCATGGGGTTGGCGGCGCGCATGTCGGCCACAATCTCGCCCAGGGCCCGCTTCTGCGCGATCGTGGGATGAAACGGCAGCACCTCGCGGATGGCCTCGCGCACCTTGTCGGTGGTTTCAAAACCGATGCCCGCGCGCTCCCTCATGCGCCGCCGCTTCAGCTCCAGGCCCAGCTCCAGAAAAAACAGCTCCTCGAAGATCAGCCGCCGGTGGGCCGGCGTCGCGGAGGCTTGTAACTGGGCAAAATCAGTTCCTTCGGGCGGAAAATGAACCTCGCGCAGCGCGGTCTCGCGATCGGGCAGGTCGAGCCGGGTCAGCATATCCCGCGGCAGGCACTCTGGCACCGCGCCGCGCACCCCCTCCAGCAGGTGAAAGATCGTCTTCCGCTGCCAGCGCGAGGCCAGCCGCGAGCCGCCCAGTGACTCGTAGACCGGCGTGATGCGGCCCACCTCCAGCAGCCGCGTCTCGGCGTCGTCGCTCGCGTCCGGAAGCACCTCAAACTGCGGCTGGATCATCTTGAAATTCTGGCTGGAGCGCGAGGGCTCGACCTTGCCGTAGACGGCCACCGTCTGCCCGGCGTGAAACTTGCCCTCCAGATAGGCCGCGTTGAACCAGATGCACTTCAAGGCCCGTCGCCCCTGCCCCACGGTCAACTCGAAGATGGGCATGCGGCGGGTGCGCAGCAGGGCCGAGCCGCGCACCTCGGCGATCACGCTGGCCGTCTCGTCTGGCACGAGCTCGTCCAGGCTGCGCGGGTTCTGGCGATCTTCATAGCGGAAGGGCAGGTGGTAGAGCAGGTCCTCGGCGGTCTGGATGCCCTTGAGGCCGAGCATCTCCGCCACCTTGGGTCCAACGCCCTTCACATACATCACCGGAGTGTCGAGGCCGGGCACATATGGATGCTAAATGGCTTACGCGCGCAGGGACAATCCCGCCAGGAACGTTTCCCCGTGCGCCCGCGTACCACGCACAAGGCGCGGTGCGCGCGGAGCGGGGCCCGCGGCGACAGGTCCATCGTCGCTGGGGTGATGAGCTGCCTTTGCTACACTCTTCTGAGACCGTTCCCCCGGTTTACCTGGAACCAGATTGCAATTTGAACTGCGGGAGAATTCATGCCAGTTGTCGAACTCGCGGGAGTGACCAAGGCCTACCAGAGCAAGGTTGCGGTCAGCAACTTGAGCCTGTCCATCGAGGCGGGCCAGATGTTCGGCCTGCTGGGACCGAACGGAGCGGGCAAGACCAGCTCCATTCGCATGATGATGGGCATCACCATGCCCGACTCGGGCCGGATCAGCCTCTTCGGTAAGTCCTTCGAGCGCAAGAGCCTGGAGCGTGTGGGCTACCTGCCCGAGGAGCGCGGCCTCTATAAAAAAATGAAAGTCCTGGAGCAACTGGTCTTCTTCGGCCAGTTGCACGGGATGACCGCTCACGAGGCCGAAAAGCGCGCCAGCGCCTGGGCCAGCCGCATGGAGATTGCCGATGCGCTGCCCAAGAAGACCGATGAACTTTCCAAGGGCATGCAGCAGAAGATCCAATTCATTGCCACGCTGATGCACGATCCTGTGCTGATCGTCATGGACGAGCCCTTCGCCGGCCTCGACCCGGTGAATACGACGCTGCTTCAGGACACGCTCCTGGAACTCAAGGGCCAGGGCAAGGCGATTCTCTTTTCCACCCATCGCATGGATCAGGTGGAGAAGCTGTGCGACTCCATTTGCCTCATCGACAACGGCCATGCCGTGCTGGCCGGCAATTTGCGCCAGATCAAGAGCCGCTACGAGCGCAACCATGTGATCGTCGAGTTTGAGGGAAGCCCGGATTTCCTGAACAGCGACCAGATCGCCGAGGCGAAAAACTTCTCCGGCCACGCGGAGATCAAGCTCAAGCCGCATGGCAACGCGCAGAAGCTGCTCAACGAAGCCGCGGCCGTGGCGACGATTTATCGTTTCGAGCTGATCGAGCCTTCGCTCGAAGAGATATTCATCCAGACCGTGGGAGGCAAGGCCGATGCGTAACGTCCTTCTCATCGCCAAACGCGAGTACCTGCAGCAGATTCGCGGGCGGGCCTTCAAGTTTTCCACGGTGCTGTTGCCGTTGGGGATTCTCCTCATGCTTGGCGCCATGTATTTCACAGGCCGCAACGCCGCAGCTGGCCAGCATGTGGCCATTGCCGCCGACAGCGCGCCGCTGGCAGGCGAAATGCGCCGTCAGTTGCTCGAAGACAAATTCGCGAAGTTCACCGTGGACGTTGTGGCTCCGGCAACCCAGCAGGACCGGGACGCTCTTCTGAAACTCGTCCGGAGCAAGGCCATCGACGGGCTGCTCACCATCGAGAATTCCTCGACTGGATCGCCCACCGCTACCTACGCCTCGCCATCCGCCCTCGATTACGGAACTTCCGTCCGGCTGAAGTATGTCTTGAATCGTGCTTTGCTGCATGAGCGTCTGAACGCCAGGGGGTTGAAACCGGATGAAACCGATGCCTTGTTGAAGGAAGTCTCAGTCGAGAACCTCCATCTGAACAAGGAGGGCAAAGCCGCCAAGAGCACTGGAATGGCGGCGTTTTCCAAGGCTCTAACCATGGCTTTTCTG
>JBEKZR010000464.1:0-2696 GCA_049509715.1 Occallatibacter sp.
CCGGCATCAAGCTGGAGCAATGCGTCTTGCTGGCCCGCCAGGCGGGCCTGGAAATCTGGCGGCGCTTCGGCGTGCCGGTGTTCTTTTATGAAGCTGCGGCCGCGCGGCCCGACCGGGCCAATCTGGAAGATGTGCGCCGCGGGCAGTTCGAGGGGCTGAGGGACGCGGTTCGCAACGATTCGGCCCGGCGGCCGGACCTGGGCGGACCCAGTCTGCATCCCACCGCCGGCGCCTGCGCCGTAGGAGCGCGCAAGTTTCTGGTGGCCTACAACATCTATTTCGATTCCACGGACGTTTCCATGGCGAGAGCCATTGCCCGCGAAATTCGCGCCGCTTCCGGCGGACTGAAGGGCGTAAAAGCCATGGGCGTTCTTGCGCATGGACGGGCGCAGCTCTCCATGAATATCACCGACTTCGAGGTCACGCCGATTTCTCAAGTTTTTCGCGTAGTCTCGAGCCTGGCGCTCCGGCACAAGGCCGCGCTCGCCGAGGGAGAGGTGATCGGGCTGCTTCCCGAGCGCGCCTGTGAGCGGGAAAGCGAGTGGATGCGTCAATTAACTGGGTTCGACCCACTGACCAAGATCCTGGAGCGCCGTCTCGGAGCTCCACTGGCTTGGCCGGAACAGGGGCCGGGAGCGGCATAACCGATGGAGCGGAAGACGAACGCAGCGGCAAAACGCCCGGCAGGTACAATAACGGCATAGGATTGAGAGCGTTTTTCGAGTTCACAGGCGAGGGCAATCCCCCTGAATTGCGGGCGAATGCCAAGGCTTCGATTCGAAAAGCGATTGGTTTCTGGAGGATGAAATTGTTGAACGCATTTGTGAAGGTCTCGATTGCTCCCATGCTGCTGGCGGCGGCTAGTTTGGCTCCGGCGGCGCAGTTGTCCACCGATGCCCGCACGGCCGTTCCGCATGATGTGCAGCAGTTAGTCGTGATCGATTACCGCGTTATGCAGAATTCAGCCGCGGCGATGGATTTGCGCGAGCGCGTGATGCCGCCCGAGCTCAAGGAGTTCGACGAGGCGTTGCGCAAGTCCGCCCTCAACGATAAAAACAACATCGATCAATACGTGGAGCAATTGGCCTTTGTCTTGTTCCGCCCCTCGGCGTCGAGCGACTCACTGGTGATGTTGGGCATCGCCCAGGGACAGTTCCCCACGCAGGAGATTCTGGCCAACTTCCGCAAGGATAAGGTCAAGCCCGTCCTGGTGCGCACCAATAAGGTCTATCCAATGACCAAGACCGGCATGGTTCTTTGCTTTGTCGATCCGTCCACCATGGTTTTCGGCGCGAAGGATGCGGTCGACAAGGCTCTGGATGCCCGCGATGGTGTCGGCTCCAACATGTTGAGCAACGCGCCGATGATGGACGCAATGAAGAGCGTGGATTCCGCGCCGCTGTGGAGCATTCTGGACGAAAAGGGCACCCGGACCATGATGAAGCAAGTGCTGGGTGAGGCCGGCTCGTTAACCGACTTCGAGACCGTACAGAAGCGCCTGCAGGCCTCCTGGTACGGGATGGACTTTCAGCACGGCGTCAAGTTCGACCTCACCATCTCCACCGGCGACAGCTTTGCCGCAGCCACCGTCTCTTCGCTGCTGACCGCGGCGGTGAAGCTGCGCAAGCTGAGCGGGACGGACGCGGAGAAGCAGGCGTTGAGCGAAACCACAGTCGCTTCCGATGCGGGAAATATGTCCATCCACTTTGCATCCTCCGACTCCCAATTCAACGATCTGTTGCACTCGCCGCTCTTCCACAGCATGGTGCGCTGAGGCGGCTTTCTTTTCGGGCAGGGCGCGCTGCCGGACGGTTTCATGCTGCCCGCGGACGGCCCCGCCCAACCTTTGGGAGTGTTTCTTCAGGGCTGCGGATTCAACTTGGGGTGAAATTCCGCCTTGCCTCCAGGCAGCAGCACAATCTCGATCCGGCCCTCCTGGCGCTCGGCGAGCATTGGCCCCTCGATTTGCGCCTGGCGGCCATCGCTGGCCGTGTACTGCACCTTGAGGGGACCATTGCCGCGCAACTGGATGCGATAGTGGAAGATTCCGCCCGCGGCCAGGCTGTTGGCTCCGAAGCTTGCGCTCGGATAGTCGACCTCGAGCAATTGAATCGCCCCTCCGGTACGGTTCTCCACCGTTGTCTCCACGTGGTAGGAGTGACACCCGGCCGCCGCCATGAGCGCCGTAATCCCGATTGCAGTCGAAATCCTGGCAAGAGTCGTCATTCCTGATTTCCGTTTTCGTGCGGTGCACCGTCCGGCGCTGCCTGGGCGGCGACCTTCTTCTCGACGCGATCCAGCCGCTTGAGCAGCTCCGGCAGCCGCTGGAAAATGGTGACTGCCCGCAGCCAGACGCGGTTGTCGAAGCCCGGCGAGCCGGAGATCGTCTTTCCCGGCGGCACATCGTGCGAGACGGCCGATTGCGCGGTCAGGATCACGCCGTCGCCCACGGTGCAGTGGCCGGCTATGCCGGTCTGGCCCGCCAGGATGACGTTGTTACCGATGACCGAGGAGCCGGCGAGACCCGTCTGGGCGCACAGCAGCGTGTTTTCGCCGACCCGCGAGCCGTGGCCGACCTGGACCAGATTGTCGACTTTGGTCCCGTCGCCGATCTCCGTTGCGCCCACGGTGGCCCGGTCGATGCACGCATTGGCCTGGACGTCTACCCGGCTGCCCAGCCGCACCGGCCCCGATTG
>JBEKZR010000465.1:0-2691 GCA_049509715.1 Occallatibacter sp.
GTCCTGCTTGGTCAAGTTTTCCTGGGCATAGTCGTAGCCGGCTTTGACCGCGCCGAAGTTCAGCTCGAAGACCTTCTGCTTCTTGGCAAACTGCTTGCGCAGGCCGCTCTCCACCACGCCCAGGTCGATAGCGAGAAGTTGCGCCACCGCGCCCACGTAGACCATGTTCCTGACCAGTTTGCGGAGCTTGGGCTCGGGACAGATTGTAATCGTGATCTTGTCGAAGGGCACCGCGTAGAAGATCACGTCGTCACGATACTGCTTAAGATCGAGGAACTCGTCGTAGATGGCCACGCCGCCGGGCGGCAGAGCCAGCGTGTCCTGCTTGGCCGTATCGGGATTCAGCGCCACCAGCACCTCGGCGGTGCGTTTGCGGGCCACGTAACCGTCTTTGCTGGCCCGGATGGTATACCAGGTGGGGAGTCCGGCAATGTTCGACGGGAAGAGGTTCTTTCCGCTGACGGGAACGCCCATTCCGAAGATACTCTTCAGCAGCACGCTATTGGCGGATTGCGAGCCGGACCCGTTCACCGTTGCCACGTTGATGCTGAAGTCGTTGATTACGCGCGCGCGCGTGCCGATTGCGCCCTGTTCTTGACCTTGCACAAGGTCGCTGGTCGCCATGGGTCGGGATTCCCTTCCGATGAACTCCGGACAGAGTAGATATTTCTTACTCAAATGTGATTATAGTCACTTTTTGGGCCCTGCGTCCCGGTTTAGAGTCCGGGCATTTCCTCTTTGAGTCCCACAAAATGGAACCGGTTGGCGCCCTTGCGGAATTGGGCGGCGACGCCTCACCCTGGGAGGTCGATCCCGGCTATCGTCGCGGCTCCCCCCATCGCATGGCTGAGGATCGGGCTTGCAACTACTTTTTGCGACCGAAGCGCGAGAGGGGATAGCCGATCCCCTCTCGCGCCAGCCGGTCTGGTTACTGCACGTCGGTCACCTTGCCGTCCGTGAAGACGACCTTCATGTCGTTGTAGTAATAGATGACCTTCGGACCCACATTGGCCACACGTACAGGCACGCCAAGAATCGCCTGCACCTGGTCGGTGGTCTGGCCCAGGTCAACGGTTTCGGGAGCTGCGGCTCCGCTATCCTGTGTCGCTTGTGTGCTCACGTCCGTTTCAGCCTGGCTGCTCTGCTGGTCCACCTGCTGAACCTGCGCGGCAACGTTGGCATCCGGCGGAGGCGCGGCGGCAGCGTACGCCGCGGGAGCAGGCTGCCCCTGGGCCGCTGGCGGAGCCGCGGGCAATCCACCCGTGCCCTGCTTGGCCTGCAGTTCCTGGAGTCCCTGGTCGATGGTCTCCCGCATCTTGTTCTGCATCTCCTGCAGGTCGGTCAACTGCACCGTCACCGTGTCCGATTTCTGGCACTCCTGCCCGCCCTTGCTGGCCAGAACAACCACATTCGCGGCGGTTGCGTCGGCAGCCGGAGGAGTCTGGAGCAGCAGCGCATCGCCGTCGCTCAGCGAACATTCCTGCCCGTTGCCGTCCACCACGTCCAGAGCGTCTCCGGCCACAAACACGTGCGGATGGCCGTCACTCATCATTCGCGCAATCCCGCTGGAAGCCGGGTCCACATCCTGTTGCTGCGCGTTCTGTTGCGCTTCCTGAGTTTCCAGCGCCAACTGGTTCCTCACCTCGTCGGCGATCTGCTGTTTCACGTCGGGCGTCAGTTCCGGCGGGCCGCCCGCGGCCGACGCAGCGCCATCCACTTCGCCAGCCTCTACGTGTGCCGCATAGGCCGCCTGAAGATTCTGAGAGATAATGTAGTCCGTCAGCCAGAAAGCGGCGCTGGGGTACACCGGGTAGGGCGTAAAGTAGCTGCCGTAGTAGCCGAACCAGGGACTGCCTCTCCATCCCCACCCGAAGGTGATCGGAGCACGCCAGGGGTTGTACGCCCATCCGTAAAAGGCCGGGTGGAAGTAGAATCCCGGTGCGTACACGTTCAGAAACACGCCATGGAAGCCGTAGCCGCGGTAGAAACGGTTGTATTCATGCCCATGATAGAAGTAGGAGCGCCGGGCAAAATCGTGCCCGTGGTAGCTATACCCACGCTGAACATATCCCGGCCGGCCCCGCTCACTGTAGATGCGGCTGTGGTCCGGACGCTCGACCGAAACTCTGTGGCCTCCATTCAACCCGTGATGGATGTCCATCCCCCGCTTGGGGTCATGCACATCACTCACCTTGCCACCAGGCCGCCTGGTTATTGCGGCGCCGTTCGTGGCGACATGTGTATTGCTTCCCTTGGGCGCAATACCCCCGGTCGCCGTGTGGCCTCCGCCGATGGGGTGTGAAGTGGTGACCGCATGCGCGCCGCCGGTTGCTCCGTGCGTGATTCCGCCATCCGTGGCGTGCGTGGCTCCGCCGGTGGCCGGCCCATGCATGGCGGCCCCGCCGGTGGCCGGCCCGTGCGTGATTCCGCCATCCGTGGCGTGCGTGGCCCCGCCGGTCGTTGGTCCGTGCGTCTGCATAGCCCCGCCGGTGGTCGGTCCGTGCGTGGTAGTCCCTCCGCCGCCAGTATTCATGTTGGTGGCCCCGCCGGTCGTTGGCCCATGCGTCTGCATGGCCCCGCCGGTGGTTGGTCCATGAGTGGCGGTGGCCCCGCCAGTCGTCGGTCCGTGCGTGGTAGTCCCGCCCCCGCCAGTATTCATGTTGGCAGCCCCGCCGGTCGTTGGCCCATGCG
>JBEKZR010000466.1:0-2690 GCA_049509715.1 Occallatibacter sp.
GCGACAGCCCCATCGTCGAATGGCAAATAGGAAAAGCCCATCTCATCGAGAGTCTGGCGTACAGCCAGTGCCTTATGCGGCTGTGAAGACTTCTCCGCACCTGCGATTATCTCGCCAAGGGCGAGGTAACTTGTATAAAGCGAGTCACCCCGCCGATAGGACCGATCGAGAAGGTGCTGTGCTCGTGCAGAGAACGCCGGGTGGCCTTCGAGCAAATAAATAAACAGCATACTGTCCCAATAGATACGGCTCATGCGGCGTCCTCATCTTCCGACCGTATCCATCGCAGAAAAGCTTCTCCGCCACCGTACTCAGCAAACTCCTCTTTGAGCAACCCGCGCAATCTCTCTGTCAGCCGGAGCGCTCGGTCCGAGGGATCATCGTCCTGAGGTTCGGTTCCCCCGCCTTCCGGCGAATTCTTTGCGACGCCCGATTCCGTACCGCGACTTGCCACACGATACCGGACGACCACCGTAGTGCTCTCCTTGGATGGTGGTCCATCGACGCCTTCAATTTCAAGGCCGTTTGTACGCAAGAACTTATCGCTGGTTAGAGCTGTACAGAACTGGCGCGCGTGATTCTTCGGAAATCCCTCCGCCTCAAGTTCTTTCATCAGGCCTTTGATGGCGATTGAGAAATGTTTCATGCCGGCGAGGATTGCCGGGTCGACATATCTCGCTTTCGCGCGAACGCGAACTTGATCGCTTAATCCGTAGTTCATAGGGCTCCTTTCTGTCGCACCAAGCGAATCAATCAACCTATAGCGACAAAACAAGAATAGAGGACAGACAGACAGTTTGTCAATAGCCATTGTGTCTTATCAAGACTGTTCATCGGAGGTGCGCGGCGCATCGAATGCAAGGGAGCCCACACCAACCCCGCCCCGGCAGTGTATCCTCAACCCTGAATGAAACGCGTCCTTACCGCTCTCATCCTGATTCCGCTGGTTCTGGTCCTGGTGTTTCTGGGGCCGAAGTGGCAGTGGCTGTTTACCCTGGCCGTCGCCGCAGTCGCTGCGCTGGCCGGCTGGGAATATCTGGGGCTGGCGGAGCGAGGCGGCGCCAAACCGCCGCGCGTTGCGGTGCTGGTGGCCATTCTGGCGCTCTTTGCCGGCAACTTTGAATACCCCGACCAGACCGCGCCCATCTTCGGTGGTTTGAGCCTGGGCCTGCTGGTTTACTGCACCTTCCGCTCGTCCGTGGAGCAGGTGATGGCGGACGCAGCAGTCTCCATCTTCTGCCTGCTCTACGTCGGATTGACCCTGATTGCCCTGCCCGCCCTGCGCGAGATGAGCAACGGGCCGTCGCTGCTCGTCTTTTTGATGTGCGTGGTTTGGGCCGGAGACATTGCCGCTCTCTACATAGGCAGGGCCTGGGGCCGGCACAAGATGGCGCCCACGCTGAGCCCCAACAAAACCTGGGAGGGTGCGCTGGGAGCGCTGGCCGCCAGCCTGCTGGTGACCGGCGGCCTGCTCGGCCTGGCCGCTCTGCTTGAAACCTGGAACTCGGCCAAGCTCTCCTATCCCGAGGACGTTTGGTACTGGCTGGGCCTGGCCGTGGTGGTGAACGTGTCCGCGCAGGTGGGGGATCTGGTCGAGTCGGCGCTGAAGCGCTCGGCCGGCGTCAAGGACTCGGGGAACCTGCTGCCCGGCCATGGCGGGGTCCTGGATCGCATCGACGCCCTGCTCTTCGCCGCTCCGGTGCTGTGGTACGCGCAGGTGATTCACCTGTGGTTCTGAGCAGGGATGAGGCCTCAAATGTCAATCGTCGCCAGTTCGTGCCGGCCCTACGCGGCGACATCGAAACGTTCAATCCTGGGCCGTTTTTTGTGGGATGCTTGCCACATATCGTAGCCCGCTTGCAGATCGTACCAAAAGCTGGCGTGGGTTCCGAGCGCGTCCGACAGGCGCAGCGACATATCCGCCGAAATGCCCGACGCGCCATTGAGAATGCGCGAGAGAGTGGTGCGCGAGACATGCAGGCGTTTGGCGGCGGTAGTAACGTCCATCTCACCAAGGTATTCACGCAAGACCTTGCCCGGATGCGGCGGATTGAACATTTGCGTCATGGTTCTAGCTCCCGTGATAGTCCTGATAGTCAACCAGAATTGCGTCTTCGCCCTCGAATCTGAAAGTGAGCCGCCAATTGCCGTTGACCCGAATGGACCAATGGCCTTCCAGATTGCCTTTCAGCGCATGCAAGCGCCATCCCGGCGTGTTCAGGTCGGATGGCGATTTTGCTACATCCAGGGCGTAAAGCTGAACGGAGAGCTTGGCGGCATGTGCAGGTTGAATTCCCGCTTTGCTTCCGGTTTTGAAGAACTTCTCAATTCCGGCGTGCCGAAAGCTCTTGACCATGTGTTAAGTGTAGCGCCTCACGCACATCCCGTCAAGTCCCTCTAGTCCGTTCATCCTCGCGTTCTGGGCTGCCCTGCACAGGTACGATACGGCGTATTTGTCGGGCAGGCGGACCGACCGGCGATAATGGGTGGAAGAGGCAAGTAAAAATCACCTTGAAGCGACTCGCCATTCTCGGTTCTACCGGTTCCATCGGACAGAGCACCCTTTCCATCGTCGAGCAGTTTCCCGAGCGCTATCAGGTGGCCGCGCTCGCCTGCGGGCGCAACCTCGAAGAGGCTTTTGCCCAGGCCGTTCGCTGGCGGCCGCGGGTGGTCTCGCTGGCCACCGAAGA
>JBEKZR010000467.1:0-2688 GCA_049509715.1 Occallatibacter sp.
CAAGCGGTGGAGAGCTTTCCAGCGGGAGCGGATTCTGGAGGACATGCCTATTCAGGAGATCCGCGAGATTCTCAGCTCGCGGCTGGGAGCGAGCATCCTGGAGGAGATTACCGCCGAGGCGTTCATCGACGCGGAGTTCGAGATCAAGGTGCTGTGCGGGCAGAAGCTGGCGGCCAAGGCCGCGATTATGCAGTTGATACCGTTCTTCCTGCAGATTGTGCAGCAGCCGCAGTTGATGCAGTGGCAGCACGAGATCGGGCAGACGATCAACTTCCAGGCTATCGAGAACGCCTTCCAGCGGATGAGCGAACTGCAAAACTGGCAGGACATCTTTGTGCCCATGACGGACGAGCAGAAACAGAACATGGCGCAGATGAATCCCGAGGCGATCAAGGCCAAGATGGCGCAGGCCGTGGAGCAGGCGAAGGGTCAGAACAAGCTCCAGCAGATTCAGGAGCAGGGCAAACAGGACATCCAGCATACGCTGGTGGACAAGGCTATGGACCACGTGAGCGGCGACGTGCCCCTGGAACTGGCCGAGGTGCGGCTGGAGCGCAACACAGACATGGGCGAGCTGCAAAATGGCGTGCCGGGAGTGGGGGAATGAACCAGGGATCAGGGGTCAGAGATCAGGGGTCAGAACTAACGCCGCTGGAGAAGTACCTGGCCGGCGTCCCGTTGAACCCGGAGTTGGCGGCGCTGAAAGATGGCCGGATGGAAGAGGCGGGGGCGGCTCAGGAAACGCTGCGCCGGGCGCCCGTGGAAGACCCGGACAGGGAGCTGACCACCGCCGAGCGGATGGACCTGCGGGAGATGCGGATACTGCCGGGATGGCCGATTTTGGCGAGGCTGCTGGAAAAAACGTGCAGAATCCATGAGAAGGCGGCTATAATCCTGGCTCAGGGAGACCCGCTAAAGGATCGGGACGCGATCGCCGAGGCGTTTGGGTACGCCAAGATGTACCGCCGGGCGAAGGGCGAACTGGAGTTGATGGTGGACGCGGAGCTGGCCGAACTGGAGTTGGAGCAGCGGAAAGAGAAGGGAACCGGGGAATGAAAGCCTATTGGAGCGAGACGAGGCCGAACGGAAAGCCGGTTGAGCCGGGAAATGTCTGCTGGATTATCGACCTGGAGGACGGCAGCGCGCTGAACGCCACCTATGGGGCGAGCATGGAGGAAGTGTTGCAGAAACTGGCCGTCCAGAACGCCAACGCGCAGATTGCTCTTGTCCGCCGCGCGGCAGCGCCGATACAACCAGCGGCGCCGGGGACGCCACCCCCGGCCGCGCCCCGGACAAGCCTCAGCGCCGATGAGCGGATGCAGGCGACGCTCGACCTGAGCAATCCGGCCAAGAGCGGCGAGGCCGTGATTCGCCTGGTGGTGGACCAGACGGGCGTGGACCCGCGCCAGCAGGCGATCCAGATCTTTGCGAACCTTTGCATGGCGTGGCAGGCCGAGCACCCGGAGTTTTATCCCCACGCCGGCAACAAGCGGATGCTGTGCGAGAGCGCGGGCCGCAAAGTAGGCGGCAAGGTTGGCCTGATTACCAAACAGATGCTGACCGAGACTTTTCAGGAGCTACAGCAGCGCGGCGAACTCTTCGAGGAGCCGCAAACCCTAACCATAACGCCCCCTGTACTTCCTGGCGAGAGCCAGGTGCAGCACGTGGAGAGGCCAAGAGGCACGCGGTTCGCCACCGGCGCGCGAAGCAGCAGCTTCAGCGCCCCGCAGACCGCGCAGACACGGACTGTGAAGTACACGGAAGAGGAGATCCGCACCATGCCGGAAGCGAAGATGCGGCGCCTGATCGAGGCGAACGATCCAGACTACGCGGCGGCGTGCGAGTTCCACTTCCCTCAGCAGCGGACAGCTTAGAAACTGAGCCGCGGACCAGGGAGCGGAGTATGACCGAGACGATGCAGTGCAAAATCTCGCGTGGCGTGGCTTGTGTGCTTTGGACCATCATCCAAGTCATCGCCGCGATCGGCGGCGCTATCGCGGTAACCCTGCACAGCGCCATGAATGCCGCGGCGATGGCGGCTGGAGCGGCAACAGTTTGCGACGGTCCCAGCCCGGCGGCGCAGACCAGCGCCAACATGCCGCAGGCGCGGCTTACGATCCACTACAACCGGGTCTTCATGAAGTGGCTTTATATGAACCTGAACAAGCTGCTGATGGTGACCCATATGGACCTGCCGGAGAGGAGCGGCCAGACCTTCCGCAACTTCATGGCGATTCCGCTAGGCGCGGATACGCAGCAACAGACGGAAGGCACCATCGGGACGCCCGAGCAGATCAGCGTGAACTTCAAGGACATTGTGGTGGCGCAACTGGCCAACTTCAACAACATCTCCGATCTGGCGTTCCTGACCTCGATCTCGAACGATCTGGAAGAGAACCGGCGCGTGATGGCCTACCAGCTCGGCATCAGCATCGACGACCTGGTGATGTACATGATGGATTACCTGCGCACCTGGGACGGCAGGACATCGAACCAGGACTCGACCAACTCGCCGTACGCCTTCTCGAAGAACATGATCGAGCAGATGCCGGCCAGCCTGGGCGGCGCGACCGTGCGACCGATGGCGAACGGCTATTACAACGGCAGCATCCACGACTTCTTTGTGGGCGACATGATGCTCGACAACTCGAACAACTCGGTTGTCGATATCTGGAAGCACACCGACGC
>JBEKZR010000468.1:0-2682 GCA_049509715.1 Occallatibacter sp.
AGATGACCGCATAATGTGTGGCGCAATTGATGCGTACAGTAGTATCTGGCGCCACCACGCCAGACTTGACGGAAAAGGTTGGCTGGGTCGTGTAGGCGATGACTGGCCCGGTGTTTTGCTGGGCGTTGTCCATGGCTAGTTGCATGAATTGTTGCGCTTGCTGGGAGGCCTGCTGCATATCCTGCATTGCCTGCTGTGTGGCCTGCTGATTAATTTGTATGGCCTGTTGCATGGCTTGTTGCGCGGCCATCATTCCGGGGTCCTGACCGTAAGCGGTTACAGAACCAGGAGCTGAGATAGAACCAAGGACTAACCCGAGAATAATGACTTTCATATTGACTCCCCCATTCCGGATTGGGATCCCTATTACATTCGACCCAAGAATTCGGGGAAAGTTATGTTGATTTCAAAGTTATCTTGCAGAGACTGCGCCTTTGATTCCAGCATCCACCGCTGCTTTCATGACGCCGCAGTTGGAGAAGAAGCGGACCAGGCTGGCGGTGAGCGGTTCGCCGGCCTCGGACGCAAGAGGTGGGGCGCTGGAGTTTGTGTTGGCTATGCGCAATTCGCCCGCACCTTGGACGTCGAGGATGAGGGCGGTGAGTTTGCGGGCCAGGTCGAGCGGGAAGCTTTCGGCGACGAAGACTAATTTGCCGCGGGTGGTGATGAGGACGGGGCCTTCGCTGGTGGAGTAGACCTGCTCGTCGACGCCCGCGGGGGTGGAGAGCTGGGCGTCGAGGTCGGGCTTGAGGCCGGAGTATTTGCGGCCCAGTTCGTCGGCGTAGAGCTGGGCGAAGGCCTGGGCGGAGGCGGTATTCTTCCACGCCGACAGGTAGAAAAGGGCAAGGGAGCTTGTGCCGGCCTGCTCGGCCGGGGTCCCCATGGACGGGTCTTTGTCCGTGGGGTGGTGGTCGGCGGGGGGGGTGGCGCTGAGGCGCTGGCCGGCCCAGTAGATGCCTCCATCCCAGGCGGAAGTCAGGTTGCGGGCGGCAGCATCGCCACCGAAGATCTCGGCGAGAATGTGCAGATCGAGCTGGCCGACCTGGCCGATGTCGTAGGGCTTGTAGAGCTTGTCGACGAGGGGATGAATGTCGGGCAGCAGCGGCACGGCGGGGAGGTGCCGCTTCTCGTATTCGAGGGGGTTGATGATCTCCCAGGATGAAGTGGGGGGGCGGTCCATGGCGCCTGCGAAGGCGGCGGCCTGGCCCTGGTCCATCCATACGTCCTGCTCGAAGCTGAGGCCCTCGCGATAGGGAAATAGGAGCGACTCGGAGAGCAGGATCGGGGCCCGGGCGAGGATCGGCGAACTATCCGAGGCGGACATTTGCCGCTTGGCGAATTCCATGATCTCGGGATCTTTGATGAGGCTCTTGCCCATGGGCTTGAGGATGTAGTCCATCATGACGGCGGTAGCCTGGCCCTCGACGACGGCGTCGCGAGCGGTGTCCATCTCGTCTTTGACGATGTGATCGGTGTCGCCGGAGGCGTTGAGGGAGATATCGACGGGGGTCTGGTCGCTCCATTTTTCAAGATCGGAATGCTGGTCCTGGAGGGCGTGGGTGAGCTCGTGAGCCAGGACGGGCTTTTGCTCTTCGATGCTGACCCAGTCGAGTATGTTGACGGTCTTGGTTTTGGAGTCGTAGAAGGCTTCGACCTGCTCGGTGAGGAGCGCGAGGAGAAAAGGCTTGAGGGCGAAGTCGCGGTCCAGGAGGCCGAACTTCTTGAGGACGATTTCGCTGCGCTGGAGGCGCTTAGCGCTTTCGTCTTCGTCGAATTTCTGTTTCATGTAGCTTTCGACGGCGGTGCGGCTGATGATCTGGCGCTTGACGGCGCTCTTGATGGGCAGGCCGGTCTCCTGCGAGGAGAACTTGAGCAGTTCATCGACGAGCGAAAAGAGTTGGCGGGCCTGCTCCGGGGTAATGCGGGTTTGGGCCTTGCCGGGGGATGTGGCCGGAGTCTGGCCCTGCGGCTGGGGGGTGGGAGCGGGCGGTTGTTGCGCTGGGGCTTCCGTTGCCGCGGCCAGGCAGAACGCCGCCAAAAGCACAAATCTTTGGGTCCATTGGGGCCAGCCAGTTTCCACAATTGCGTGCTGCTTCGTCATCGACTCTCCATGCTGCCCAAGCTCCAGAGTCCGGGGCCGGGGCGCCTGCATCTTCTTCCAAGGCTATAATTAAGAGGCGGCCTGGCGCGAGGTTTGGGGTAGAAATTTCGCGCCAGGCCGAAGAAAAGTTCCCCTATGACTGAAACCGGTCTTGGACAAACGATTCAAGCCACGGCGCTGGCTTTGATGCTTGAATCCGCGCATACGCAACACGAGCTTGCCGTCTATCGCGGCGCGCTCACGCCCCGGGAGTTGGACGCGCCCGAAGAGGAAATAGCGGCGCTGGCTTCAGGAGCCGCGATCCACGACCTGGGCTGGTTGAGGCGCGTGGCGGTGCGCGGCGAAGACCGCTTTCGCTGGCTGAGCGGGATGGTGACCAACACGGTCAACGACCTGTTTCCCAACACCGGCGCCTGGAATCTGGTGCTGAACGTGCAAGGCCACATCCAGGGCGACCTGACCGTGTGGCGAGGCGGCGAGGAGGCCTCTCCGCAGCGACGAAGTTCTGCTGGACAAGAGTCCTTGAGCGGCGACCCGATGTTGGGAACGCCATTTGCGGGCGAGTCGGAGCTGGAGCTGGA
>JBEKZR010000469.1:0-2654 GCA_049509715.1 Occallatibacter sp.
AAGCTGGTGGTGAAAGCAAAGCTCCGTGCCCCATCTTTTCGCCTTTTTTCTTCACCCCAGCACACGAAGTTCGTGTGTTGGGAACCCCGGTGTGGCAAAAGGGTGGGAAATCACGAACCTTCTGCGAACGAATAGTGAGCGATAGCCGCACCGCAGGTGCTTACATCGCCTCCGGGCTTTCGATGCCCAGCCAGCTTAGTACAGTTACTAACTCCCGCAGCGCAACCGCTGCCGTGGCCAGCAGGAAAACCTTCCGCTTCGGGTCCTCTTCGCTGAGGATATGGTGCTTGTGGTAGAAGTTATTGAACTCCTGGGCTAACTGGAAGGCGTGCCTGGCCAGAAAGGCAGGCTCGGAGGTGGCAATGCACTGCTCCAGCACCAGCGTGCGGCGGGCGGCGCGCAGCCAGAGAGCCCAGATGTCTTCCGCGTCCTCACCCTGAAGATAGCCGTCTAACTCCGCTAACTCCGCGAACTCCGCCAGCACGGCATCCGGCGTGGTTTCCCCCTTGCGGAAGATGTTGCGCGCGCGAACCACGGCGTACTGAATATATGGGCCGGTTTCGCCCTCGAAGCTTAGAGCATCCTTGAAATCGAAGGCGATAACCGAGTTGCGCGTGAACTTGAGCATGAAGTAGCGCAGCGCGCCGATGGCGATTTGCACGGCGATTTTCTGGCGTTCAGTCTCATCGCGGCCGGTCTGGCGGGCGTCCACTTCGGCGCGCGCGGCGGCGATGAGCTTGTCGATCAGGTCGTCGGCCTTGACGCCGAAGCCCCTGCGGCCGCTGACTTCAATGTAAGGCCGCGCCATGTCTTCGGGAGACACATCGTAGCCCAACTCGACGGCGCAGCGCGGGGTGAGCGCAACCATCTCATAGCTGAAGTGGGTGTAGTGCGCGGCTTGTTCGGTGTAGCCCATTCGGCTCAGCGCTTCGATCACGTTCGCCTGGGGATCGGACTGGCGCGAGTCGATTACGTTGTAGATGGCCTGCGCGCCGCCGAAATTGGGATGGTTGGGTTCGCCGCGCTCGGCCGAGATCCAGCACTCGTGATTCGGGTAAGTGAAGAAAGGTTGGTAGCCGAAGTCTTTGCCCAGGAGACCGAATTTCCATAAGTGATAGGCAATATCCTTGCCCACGTACGTTACAGTGCCGTCGGAGCGGACGATGACCTTGGCGTCTTCATCCAGCGAGCCCGTTTCAACTTCGGTGCCGGGGCGTGTCATCACCCAGCAGCCCGCATTTTTGCCCTCTGTCTCGAAACGTAGTACGCCCGTTTGCTTCAACTGCTCGAAGGCCGCGTCCCAGAATTTGAGGTGCAGGATTTCGCTCTCGCGGGGCAGGAAGTCATATTCGATCCCCAGCCGAAGCATGGTTTCCAGGTGCCGGCGCAGGACCGCGGTCGAGATCAGCTCGGCAACTTCGGCGGTCTCATTGCCGCCGTGCTCGATCTCGTGCAGCGTGGCGTAGCGCAACTTCTTCCGCGCCTCATTCTCTTCGGCAGTCCCGCTGGTGTACCACTGCGAGGTATTTGCATAGAAATCCCAGCAGTAATAGTCGATGGCCAACTTCGGGCCTTGTATCTTTGCCCACTCCTCAGAGGCCGCAATCAGCGCGCGCACGTCAGCCGCGGATTTCTTCTCAAGATGCAGAAGTCCCACCACAATATCGGCCACCTGCACGCCGGTGTTGTCGATGTAGTTCTGCACGTCCACCCTTTGCCCGGCGGCGCGCAGCAGGCGCACAAAGGTGTCGCCCAGAATGGCGTTGCGCAGATGACCGATGTGCGCGGCCTTGTTGGGATTGATGGAAGTGTGCTCGACCAGCGCGTGCAGGCCGCTGGAAGGCCGTTTCGCGACTTCGTGGCTGGCGGCCTTGCTGACCAGGGCCGCGCGGTCCAGCCGCGCGTTGATGTAACCGGCACCTGCAACCTCGAAGCCGGCAAAACCATCCAGCCCGCCCAGTCCGGCCACGATCTCCTGCGCAATGATCCTCGGCGCCTTGCGCAGCTTGCGGGCCAGCTCGAAGGCAATGGGTGTGGCTAGTTCGCCGAAGTTGAGGTCCGGCGGCGTCTCCAGAGGAATGGTCTCCAGTTGAAGGCCATACTTTTCCTCCAGGAGACTGCGTAGACTGCTGCCGAGCCTTTTCTGAAGTTCCAGATACACGTTGATGAGCCTCAAAAAGTGCTTGATATTCCAACTGACAGTCTACCAGCCGCTCATCCGCTTGCTGGCCCGCGCAGCCAGCAGCCTTTGTACAATGGGTGGCGGGGAGGATGAGACTTTGAGCGAACTGGAGTCGTTCGAATCGACCAGGCCCGAGGAGCTTTCGGCCTTTGTGGGGAAGCACCTGATCTACACTTATGACAACGGCTGGCAGTACGAGATATACATCAAGAACGCTTGCACGGTGGACTACCGCATCCACACCGGACTGGTGGGCGGCCGCTGGGTGCGCGACCAGAAAGCGCACATTGTGCGTTTGGCCGAGGGGATATTCAAGGTCTCCTGGGACGAGCCGACCGGAACCTGTGTCAGTCTGACGTTCATGCTCGCTGCCCGCAAGACGCATGGCGCAGTCTTTTTTCCCAACTGGATTGCGAACGATCCGGGCAAAACCGTCTGCTTCCAGAACGACCACCTGGAGCAAATGCGGGCC
>JBEKZR010000047.1:0-15072 GCA_049509715.1 Occallatibacter sp.
AGCGCGTTGATCATATTGGTCGTCGCCACGCTCTTGGCCACGCCGTTCCGCCAGCCGCGCGTCTCTACCAGGTAGTCGAACAGCAGCGCAATGATGTAGTTGGGCTGAATAAAGGTCCCGTCCCGGTCCACAATGCCGAAGCGGTCCGCATCCCCGTCGGTCGCAATGCCCAGGTCCGCGCCCATCTCCCGCATCTTGGCCTTGGCGTCGCCCAGCAACTCGTTGGATGGCTCCGGCGCATGGCCGCCGAAGAGAACGTCGCGATAATCGTGAACCGTCTCCACGGCCACGCCCGCCTCGCGCAGCAAATCGGAGCTGTAGCCGCGCCCCGCGCCCCAGAACGGATCGTAGACCACCTTGATCCCCGACTTGGCGATGGCCTTCAGGTCCACCAGCTCGGCCAGCCTCTTCACGAATGAGGGTTTCACGTCGGCGGTCTTAAACCCTCCCGTCGGCGCGTTCGCGCTCGGAATATTATCGCCTTTACCGCTGGCCAGAATCGCCGCTATCGCCGCCTCGATCTGCTTGGTCACCTCAGGCAGCGCCGGCGCCCCGTCGTGCGTTGAAAACTTGATGCCGTTGTACTCCGGCGGATTGTGCGAGGCGGTAAAGTTGATGGCCCCGGAAGTCTTCAGTTCGCGGACCGCGTAGGCAATGGCCGGTGTCGGCGCGGCCTCCGGAATCACAATCGGCGTGACCCCTGCCCCAGCCAGCACCCTGGCCGCGATGTCCACAAACGTCTCGCCCAGAAAGCGCGGATCGCGCCCCACCAGCACCCGATGCGGCTCCGGTTGCGTCTTCACGTAGGCGGCAATCCCCGCCACCGCCAGCCGGATGTTGGCCACGGTAAACTCATCGGCCACTATCGCCCGCCAACCCGAAGTGCCAAATCTGATCGCTGTCGTCATCGTTCTTCTCCCCGCGCCGTCTTCATCGGCTCCAACTTCATACTGCCTGAGCCGACCACATCGGGCAAGTTTCGAGCCTTGTGTTCGACACCCCCTGTTCCCTCCGGAATCTTTGATCGAGTACTGGGAGGCCAGCCCGTGCACCTGTCACAAAGAATGCGCCCTCCCCCCGTCTTTCGCACCTTTTACGGTGCATGAACACGGGAGCAAAAAAATTTTCGCAAATCAGCTTGACAAGCAGCGGACAATGGGAGAAGATTTTTGCAATGTTGTTTGTATCACAGACTAGTTTACGAGGAGAGATATGAACGAGATTTCGCGTCACATGACTGATGAAGATCCGAATGTAATCGCCTACCGCCTCATCAATAAGGCGGAGTACCGCGATGGATTGCGAGAGATCGTGATCGGGGTATTGATTCTGATGTTTGCGGGCCTGACCGGCTCGGAGGTGATATTCAAGCCAGGATCGTTCGGCTCCAAGGCAACGTTTTGGGGAATGATGCTGCTTCTTTCAATGCTGGGTTTTGGATCACAGTGGGCGATCAAGAAGGTGCGCAAGCGGTTCTTGATCGGGAAGATGGGTTACGTAAAACTGAAGCCGGTCAATCGGAAGCGGCTCGGCATCAGGCTTGGCATCATATTGGGCCTTACGTTTGTCATTGCAGCCCTGGCGGCGTTCGCGATGTTCAAGGTGGTGATCGCGCCTCACAGGGGAGGGGGCGGGGTCATCTGGGGCTTCTTCCCGCCAGCCGGTTGGGCGTTTGTGGGAACCGGGATCATCGGCGGAGCAGTCATGGTTTTCCGCGTCCGCTTGCTCCGATATGCAATCGGCGGCGTGATTATGGCGGTCATGGGCATTCTGCTTGCTTTCAACAGAGTCTCGCTCCCTGTGGGCCTTACGACCCTCTACGGCTTTGCGGGCCTTCTCGCTCTCCTTTCAGGGTGCGTCGTATTTCTCCTCTTCCTGCGCCAACCGACCGGGACGGGTGAATAAAATGAGTGCGAAGATTCAGCGACTCGCTGAGATCGACCGGGTAATCCACGAGCCAGCACGGCTGATGATCGTCGCGCTGCTGGCCGCCGTCGAGGAGGCGGATTTCCAATACCTGCGCCAGACGACAGGACTCACCCAAGGCAATCTCTCCGCTCATTTGTCCAAGCTGGAGGAGGCGGGCTACGTGGCCATTGAAAAGACTTTTCGCGGGAAATATCCGCTCACCATCTGTCGGCTGTCGAAACGCGGCAGAGAAGTGCTCGACAACTACCGGAAAGTAATCAGAGCCGCGCTTTGATCGATTCCTGGATCTCTTCGACTCCCCTTCTACACTGTCCGCGGAAGCCAACCCATGTCCGGCGCCAGCCCTGCATCGTCCTCACCACCGCCGCCACTCCTGAGGAGGCCAACGGCCTCGCTCCCGGCATTACAGGAAGCGGGGCCGTCCATGATGACGCCTTTTATCTCCATTCCATGGAGCGATTGAATGGGCCGGTTCGGCGATCACCGGGGTAACTGAATGGTCTTCTGTTCGCCCTGGTATGAAATCACCTGGTCGGGATTGTTTGTAACTTCCACCCCCGTACCATGGCCCTTTCCTACAATCACGGCCTGGAAAACCCGCGTCTTCAACATGCCGGGGAATTCGCCCTTTCTGGCATCGATTGTGAGTTGGCGTTTTGCGTCGTTCCAATGGAACGCAATCGCAGAATAGACGCCCTTTTCGTAGTTGTAGTTGTCGTTCTCGTCCTCATACAGGGTGAAGCTGCCGTCGGCTCCGGGATAGATGCGTAGCTCGATGGGGTCGGCGGGTTTTTCCGTGGAGTATTGAATAAATGGCCCCATCGGCACAATGGATCCGGCCTTGATCATGAGCGGGATCTTCTCGATGGGAGCATCCGCGGCCACTCTCCTGCCGCCTTCCAGCTTCTCTCCCGTCCAGAAATCGATCCATGAACTCCCGGCCGGCAGATAAACGCTTCTAGTCTTCTCCCTGGGCTCAACGACCGCTTCCCTCGCGTGAATCGCGGGAGTCTTCCAGTAGACCTTGGCCCTGAAGGCGCCCAGCGCGCTGTTCGCCGTCTCGAACTTGAAGTCATATTCCTTTCCTGCCGCCAGCGCCACGGGCACGGTCCAGGACTCCATAGATTCGTAGTTGTGCGGAACTTCCTTTCCGTTCAGATACACCCGCCTCGATCCGAAGCTCTTCAGGTTGAAACGATAATTCCCGGTTTCCGGGGGAATCAGCTTGCCTTCCCAGCGCACGGAAAATTTCGGGCCGGTAATAAAACTCTCCCAGCCCGTGTACCAATCCAGATTCACATCCGGTTCCACATCCTCATGGCACACGTTCTTGAACTCGTCGTCGCAATAGTAGGTTGCGTTCAGGCCTGGTTTGCCGTCCTTCGTCCTGAAGTGCTCCGGCGCAACCAGAATGCCATCTTCCGGCGGACGGTGGTACATATACTCCGTCACCGGCGATACCAGGATAGCCGGGCCGAACATATACTGATCGTCGATTGAATACGTCTTATGGTCGCCGGTGAAATCCATCGCCAGGCCGCGCATGATCGTGTAACCGTCGTGCGTAACCTGCCAGCCCAGCGAATAGATGTAAGGCAGCAGACGGTAGCGCAGATTATCGAACTTCTCCAGCACGGGAGTGTATTCGCCAAACTCCCATATCTCGCGCGGAGTTTCAGAACCGTGCGCTCGGAAGATGGGACTAAATGCGCCGAACTGGAACATGCGCGTGTAGAACTCCTGGTAAGCCGGGTCCTTGCCGCCATTCATGAAAACGCCGCCTTGGCATCCAAGCGAATATGCGCCGATATCAAAGGTCCAATAGGGAATGCCGGACATGCTGTGGTTGACTCCGGCAGCAATCTGATTCCTGTACACTTCCCAACTGGCGCCGATGTCGCCGGACCAGGTGGTTGCCGCGGCCCTCTGTTGGCCGGCAAAGGTGGAGCGGGTGAGAATATAAACACGCTTCCGGTCCGTCTCTTTTCGCTGATTCTTATAGATGGCCTCGGTATCGAACAGTGAGTAAGTATTGAGATATCTGGCGAAGGTGCCGAGATAATTGTCCCGCACTCTCTTCATCTCATACTCCTCGGCCTCCTGCGTCAGCGCGTTGACCATGTCCGGCTCGGTCGAATCCATCCACCAGCCGTCGATGCCCTTGGAGAAAAGTCCCTCGTTCACGTACTTCCAGTACAGCTCCGTGGCGCCGGGATTGTACACATCGAAGTACTTGAATCCGGCCCAGCCCACGGTCGGAAACAGATAGCCGTGCTTGTCCATGTCCTTGTAAATCTCTGCAGACGGCCCCAGCCCGGCCCAGATCGAAATCATCAGGTGGAAGTTCTGCCGGTGCAACTCGTCGATCATTTCCTTGGGGCGCGGATACTTCGTCTCATCGAAGATCATTCCGCCCCAGTTATCGTTATTGCCCCAGTAATTCCAGTCCTGCACGATGTTATCGATCGGAATTTGCCGTTTGCGATACTCCTGCGCGATGCCCAGCAGTTCGTCGCGCGTGGCGTAATGTTCCTTGCTCTGCCAGTAGCCGTAGGCCCACTTGCCGTACATCGGCGCCTCGCCTGTGAGCTGCCTGTATCCAGCGATCTCCTGATCGATCGTGGGGCCGTAGAAAAAGTAATAATCGATGTTGTCGGCGACTTCGGACCAAAAAGAGGTTTTGTCCCCGCTGTCGTCGAAGATCGTCTTGGAATAGTTATCCCAGAAGATTCCATATCCCGCGGTTGAAACCAGGACGGGAGTAACAGCCCATTTGTTGGCCTGTACGATCTTCACCGTCCGCCCGCGGTAGTTCATGACGCCTAACTGCTGTTGTCCCAGGCCATAAATGCCTTCATCCGCGCTCAGCTTAAAGTTCTGCTGAATGCTGAAGGCTGACTTTTCGCGCTCGATCTGTGCCGGCGTGAAGCTAGCGCGCCCCAGCTCTTTGAGAACCGTGCGGTTGCCGCTATCCAGATATTGAATAGATCCATCGTTCTTGCTCACGAGAAGTTTGACCTGACCGGAACTCAGCGTGACTTCCGCTTTGTTCTCGCCGAATTGAACGTCTAGATTAGGCAGATCCTTCTGGATCACGGAGAGGCTCAACTTCTCGCCTGTCCCGTCGGCCGGCCATTTCACGACGCGGACGATGCTCTCCGAATAGAACTGCACCTTCACGTTCAGATCGCCGGTTCTGAGTTGAATTCCGTTCTGGATGCGTTGAACTCCCGGCTGCGTCGGAGTTGCCTGCGTATCCTTCGCTGCCGGAGAGTCATGCTGGCAAACAGCCGGCAATACACTCAGGCAAAGCACCGGACACAGTGCCGCAAGCCGCAAAGCAGAAGTGAGGAATTTCATTTTTCGTGTTCCTTTCTTGTTCCACCCGGTGTTGACAGGTCTCGGGTTATTCACAAATAAGAGCGCAAAAAACATTATGTCACGAGGCCCATTTCGCCAGGGATCAAGGAACGCCGAGGGTGTCCTATAGCCTGCCCTGAAGTTGCCGAAAGCTTGCCCTGAGCGAAGTCGAAGGGGACCTGCTTCACGCCTTCCTGTAGGAAGGGTGGAAAAACCACAAGAGCAGATCTGAATTTATTCTCTCCAAAAAATCTTCCCCCGGTTCGCGCCCCCCTCGTACACTGACCCTGGAACCACCCCATGCCCGAAGCCAACTCGCAAGCCTGTATCGTCCTCACCACCGCAGCCACTCCTGAGGAGGCCGGCCGCCTGGGCCGCACTCTGGTCGAGGAGCGCCTCGCCGCCTGCGCCACGTTGATCCCCGCCGTCCAGTCCATCTACCACTGGAAGGGCCAGGTCGAGTCCGCGACGGAAACCATGCTGCTGCTCAAGACCGGCCACGATCAACTAGCCGCTCTCGAAGCCCGCCTTCACGAGCTGCACAGCTACCAAACCCCGGAGTTCCTGGTTCTGCGCGTCGAGGCCGCCAGTCAGCCTTACCTCGACTGGTTGCAGGCCAGTCTTCGTCAGCCTTGAGCATTCAAGGAATTCCATGAGCCGTCTCAAGACTTATCTCGCGGTCACGTTTCTCATCACTTGGATCTGTTGGTGGACCTTGGTGCTGCTGGTACGCCCAGGAATGACGGTCTACGGCCACCCGCTATTCGTGCTTCTTTTCGCGCTCGGCGGTCTGGGACCCACCATTGCCGCCTATGCTGCCGTGCTTGCTACCCCGAACCAATCGCCCCTCAGGGAGTTCAATTTGCGACTCTTGCGCTGGCGGGTTGTCTGGTGGTGGTACGTCATTGCTTTGGTGCTTCCTTTTGCCCTTGCCCTGGCCCCGTTGGGTCTTGCCGCTCTGATCGATCCCGGCTTGCCGGCAAGTTTGGTTCTTCGGCCGTGGTACATGTTCTTTCCCCTGTTTCTCGTCATGATCCTTGGCGGCGGCCTGGAAGAACTCGGCTGGCGCGGGGTTGCCCAGCCGGAGATGGAGCAGGGCATCGGCCGTCCGGCAGCGGCCGTGCTGGTCGGCCTCATCTGGTCCCTCTGGCACCTTCCGTTATTCTTCCTGCCCGGCCAACTTCAGTACCGAACAAACTTCCCAGTGTTTGTCGTTTCGGTAGTCGGCTCGGCCCTGATCCTGGCTTGGCTCTATGGCCGTACCCAGAGCATCCTGCTCTGTATCCTTTTCCATGCTGGCTTGAACACCGTTGCAGCCCTTGGATTGGCTCTTCCATCCGGTCGAAGCGGTCCAGCACTGCTGGAGGCGTGTTTCAAGCTGCTCATTGGCGCGCTCCTGTTGTTCGTATTCCCGAGTGTGTGCGACAAATCTTTACAGCCCAAGCCGTCCAGCGGAACCCTGGGGCGCCAGGGCTGATGCGCAACCCCTTGAAGACTCCGCGGGCGCAATCCGTGCCTCCCCGGCTGGTTCTCCCGCAGGACAGACTACGCGAAAGAGAACTCACAATCCCGGGCTCCGGTTCTACGGCCGGGTCTGAGGCCGTCTGGTATTCTAGCTCTCAGCGGTTTTCCAATTCCTTTTGACCGGGCAATACATCGGCAGGGCCGCATCAATTGGAGAACCGCTCTTTGCTGCGATGCGCTGGTTAATGATGGTTTTTCTCGTTTCGCTCGGAGT
Source organism: Occallatibacter sp. (assembly GCA_049509715.1). Taxonomy (GTDB): domain Bacteria; phylum Acidobacteriota; class Terriglobia; order Terriglobales; family Acidobacteriaceae; genus Telmatobacter. Next base: position 7,028 of record JBEKZR010000047.1, read on the forward strand.
GCTGCTGTTTGCGGCTGCGGGCGTGGTGCATCACATCTGGCGCCAGCGCGCGAAGCTCCGCCGCAAGCCGCCTGCGGGCGCCGGTCCGGCCCTTGATCCTGCACGCGACCCGGCCGAGGAAACCGACCAGGAATTGGAACCCTGAGAGAATCCGCGTGAACAAAGAACTCTCGCCACAATCGGCCTCCATGCCGGCCTCAATCTCCGCCTCGATGGCCGTCCCCGCTGCAACCGCCTCCGGCTTCCAACGCCTGCGCAGCAAAACCAGCTATAGCGGAACCAGGGAAGGTGTATCCCGAAACCGCGGCGTTCCAGTCGACGCGACCATCAGGAAGCGGCGACCCTGCACAAAACTCACCAGGACACAGTAACCCTGGTTTCGCCCTAGCCTCATCCAATTACCATTGCTGTTTGTCGTCGAAAGGACCTTAGTTCCCTGTGAGCAACCTGATTTCCGAAGCCGCCAGCCCAGCCGCCACGCTCGATATCTCCATCGCCCATAGTCCCGACTCCGATGACGCCTTTATGTTCTATGGCCTGGCCACCAACAAGGTCCGCGTTCCCGGCTATCGCTTCACCCACATCCTCTCTGACATCGAGACACTCAACCGCCGCGCCCGTGAAGAAGCCTTCTACGACGTCACCGCCATCAGCTTCCACGCCTACCCCTATCTCCAGCAGAATTACGCGCTGATGGGCTGCGGCGGCAGCGTGGGCGAGGGCTACGGCCCCATGGTCGTCTCCAGCAAGCCTCTGGCCCCAGAGGACCTGGGCCGCATAAAGATTGCCGTTCCCGGTGCCCTCACTACCGCCTATCTGGCCCTCAAGATATTCAATCCGGCCATTCAAACCGAGACCGTGCCCTTTGACCGGATCATCCCCGAGATTCTGGCCGGAAACTTCGACGCCGGCCTCATCATCCACGAGGGCCAGCTCACTTACTCCTCCAGCGGCCTCCACAAGGTTCTGGATCTCGGCGTCTGGTGGCGCGAGACCACCGGCCTCGTCCTGCCCTTGGGTGGCAACGCCATTCGCCGTTCCCTGGGCGCCGAATCCATGCGCATCATCACCAAAGCCGTTCGCGACAGCATTCAGCACGCCCTCGACCACCGCGAGGAGGCCCTCAACTACGCCATGCAGTTTGCCCGCGACCTCGACTCCCGCCTCGCCAACCGCTTCGTCAGCATGTACGTCAACCACCGCACCCTGGACTACGGCCTCGACGGCCGCCAGGCCATCCGCACACTCCTCGAAATGGGACACGAACGCGGCATCATCCCCATCGCCCCCATGGTGGATTTCGTCGACTAGGGCTTTCGTACAGTTCCCTTTGTTGGAATCATGCACATGACTCCAACAGCATCGGTCGAAATCCGATGCGGTACCTTCGGCATCCCGAACCCCGCCCGAAAGTCATTACAATCCATCCATAATCTTCTCAAGCTTTCTAAACAATTTCTAACCATCGCCGATGCATCCACTATTGAGGTCATTCAGGATGCTCGCCGACTCCACACCAATCTTCCTGCTCGCATCGCCCGAGCCTGCTCTTCTCGCTGTCATTGAACCGGTCCTCGCCGCATCGGGCGCGCGCGTCGAAATCGTGCTCTCTGCCCAAGCCGCCCTGGCTGCATTGACCGCGCCCAATCCGCCCACCCTGGCCCTGCTCGACGTCAATCTGTCAGACATGGAAATGGGCCAGTTGCTCGCGGTCGTTCGCGCCCAGGTCAGCTCCAGGCGCCTCCCCATTGTCCTGATTTCGGACACTGTCGCCCAGGAATGGATCGACCATCTGGCCGAGGGCGTCATCGACGACTTGATTCTGCGCGCCGCGGAATCCCCTTACTGGCGGCTCCGGCTCGACATGGTGATGCGCACCCTTCACAGAACGCGCGAACTCGAATCCCTCCGCGAGACCGCGGTGCTGAACGCGCAGACCGACCGCCTCACCGGCGTCTACAACCGCGAAACCCTCCTCGCCATGCTGTTTCGCGAAACCGACCGCGTGCAGCGGATGAAATCCTCGCTGTGCCTGATTCTGTTCGACATCGACGACTTTGGTCATTGGAATTCGCGGCTCGGCGCGGACGCCTGCGATGATCTGCTTTGCCAGGTGGTGAGCCGCACCACGCGCCTCTTGCGCAGCTATGACCTGCTGGGACGTCCCGGCATGGATGAGTTCCTGGTGGCGCTGCCCGGTTGCATCCCCGCCAACGCCGTCATGCTGGCTGAACGGGTCCGCCTTGAAGTCTTTTCCTCGCCCTTCCGTGTGGCGGGCGACGCCATCCGCCTCTCGGCATGTTTTGGCATCGCCTCCAGCCAGGGCCGCTCCCCGGTGGTGGTCCTGCGCGACGCCGAACAGGCGCTGCAATCGGCCAAGGCCGCCGGACCCGAGTCGATCCACTGCTTCGACGACTCCCAGTACTCTTCCGCCGCCCCTGTAATCTTCCTCTCGCCCAGCTCTGGCGATGAACTGCTGGCCTGGTAGCGCGGAAGCTGATCACTGGCTAGCGGATAAAACCGGAAAACGGCGTAACGCGACATGAAGGCTTCCGATTCCCGCAGTCTAACTGCCCTCTGCCTTTGAGGCTGTATCATCCGCTAGCCCTAAAAACTCCTGAAAGACATCGTTCGAGAGCAGTTGCCCCCGCGCCGTCAGCCGGACCCTCTTGCCGTCGGAGGCCAGCAGCCCATCCTCCGCCAGCCGTGCAACTACTTCCATTGCCCGCGCCACGGTCTCCCGCCCAAACTCGTGCTCCAGCGCGGCCACTTCCACCCCCGCATTCAACCGCAGCCCCAGAAACCAGGCCTCCTCGTGCTGCCGCGCCGGCGAGAGCCACGCTGTCTCCACCGCTTCTCCACCCCGCGGACGAAGACCTGTCCGCAGGAGCCCCGGTCCCGGACCCTCAAGAAATGTTCCCAGGTCCTCGGTGGTCGTCGAGCGCAGCACGTAGCTGGGTCCGGCGCCATCCACCCCATACAACGCCTCCCGCAGCATCGACGACGCATCCAGTCCCAGTCCCAGGTAAGGCCGTCGCTGCCAGTAACGCAAATTGTGCCGCGAAGCAAACCCCGTCCGCCCAAAATTCGAAATCTCGTACTGCTCCAGCCCCGCTTTTCCGAGTCTCTCAATTGCTGCCAAGTACATTTGCGCGATCGCGTCATCCGATGGAACCAGCCCGGCGTGGTATCGCGTCCCGCCGGCCAGCATCTCGCGCCCCAGCCGGGAGTCCTCGTCCACCTCCAGCATGTACACGCTGGCGTGGGGAACGCCGTTCTCCACCAGCGCCGCCAGCGATTCCTCCCACGAAGCAAACGTCTGCCCGGCCAGGCCCGCAATCAGGTCCACGTTCAGGTTGGCGATCCCCGCCGAGCGCAGCCGCCGCAAATCCTCCTCGACCGTCGCCCGGTTGTGCAGCCGTCCGCTCACCTGGACCTCGCGGTCGATGAACGACTGCACGCCCAGGCTTGCCCGATTCACGCCCGCCGCCTTGAGCGCCTCCAGCGTCTCGTCCGCAAGCTGCCCCGGCGCGCATTCCACGGTGATCTCCGCGTCCGGCTCAAAGTCGAACTCCGCCCGCATCGCCCCAAACAGCCGCGCCAGCAACTCCGGCTCCAGCAAACTGGGCGTTCCGCCGCCCAGGTAAACGGTGTCCACGCGGCCTGGCAGTTCCAGACCCATCCGTGCCGCCCACTCCCCGACCGCCGCCAGATCCTGGATCACCCGTTCCACGTAGCGCGCATGCTCGCTCGCCGGGTACACTCCCGAGGCAAAGTTGCAGTACGTGCACTTCGACCGGCAAAACGGGATCGAAATGTAGAGACCAAGCGCGTCGCCTTCGGAAGCAACCATAAAAAGATTGTTTCACGCGAAAAGGTGTCTTTTTCTTTACACGTGCGTTTCCGTCTTCATGCCATCATGGAAGGAAGGAGATCCCCGGTTTGAAAGTTTGGCCAGTTCTGGGCATCAGCTTCATCCAAGCCCTTCTGCTTCTTGCCCATTGGTTCATCTATCGCACCTTGGTCGTCTTCTGGTGGCCTCTCAGCCCGGGGTCAACTCATGCGCTCCAGGCCGCGCTCTTCCTGCTGTCGATCAGCTTCGTCGTCGCCGCGCTGCTCGGGTTTCGCTTCTCCAACTGGCCGGTTGCGCTGCTCTATAAGATTGCCGCTGTCTGGCTGGGCTTTCTAAACTTCTTCTTCTTCGCAGCCTGCCTCTGCTGGCTTGTCAACTTTGCCCTTCTGCTTTCCCCGCTCGCTTCAACCCTGCCGCGCAACCGCCCCCTCATCGCCGCCGTCCTCTTTGCCCTGGCCCTCGTGACCGGCATCTATGGCCTACTCAATGCCCGCTGGATTCGCGTCCGGCACATCCCCGTCAAGCTCCCCAACCTGCCCCAGTCCTGGCGTGGCCGCACAGCACTCCTCGTCAGCGACCTGCATCTGGGCCACGTCAACGGTCCCCGATTCGCCCGGCGCATTGTGGCCTTGGCCACCCGCCTCCGTCCAGACATTATCTTCCTCCCCGGCGACTTCTTCGACGGTTCCAAAACAGACCCTGACCGCCTGGCCGCTCCCTTCAAAAAACTCTCCCCGCCCTTCGGCATCTACTTCGCCACCGGCAACCACGAGGAGTACGGCGGCGCGGCTGAATACCATGAAGTGGTCACCCGCACCGGCATCCGCGTTCTGGCCAACGAAAGGGTGACCGTCGATGGCCTTCACATCCTGGGCATGCCCTACGGCGACACCACCTCCATCCTCCGCGTACGCGCCATTTTCGAGGCCCTGCGCCTGGACCCCGCCCAGGCCAGTATTCTGCTCAATCACTCGCCCAGCCGCTTGGCACAGGTCGAACAAGCCGGCGTCAGCCTCCAGCTCTCCGGCCACACCCACGGCGGACAGCTCTTCCCTTTTACCTGGTTCATCCGCCGCGCCTTCGGTAAATTTGCCTATGGATTGCAACGCTTCGGCGCCTTGCAGGTCTATACCTCCACCGGCGCCGGAACCTGGGGTCCGCCCATGCGCGTAGGAACCCATCCCGAGATCGTATTGTTTCAATTCGAGTAGAGACAGTTCGATGGTTCAGCTGATTCAATACTTGTTTTTTCATTGAAACTCGATCTGTTCGCGCCCTACGCTCTCAGCCCGCAATCACATCGTCAAAGAAGACGCCCACAAAGGAGAAACTCATGCACTATACGTTTCTTGCAAATCTGCACCAGGAATTCGCGCTACCGGAAAAGGGAATCTTGAGCCGCGTTCTGCACAAGGACGATCACGTGAACGTCACGTTGTTTGGCTTCTCGGCAGGACAGGAACTCTCCGCTCATTCGGCCCCGACTCTGGCGATTCTCTATTTTCTCGAGGGAGAAGCCGAAGTCCAATTGGGAGAGGACAAGGTCATCGCCCAATCAGGCTCATTTGTCTACATGTCCCCGATGTTGCCTCACGGCATCTTCGCCAGGACCGCGCTTCGCATGTTGCTCGTTCAGATGAAGGATCAATCGCATTAACCATCAATTGAAGAGACGGGCCTGGGCACGTTCAAGTACTGCTGCCGGCGGCGATGCGTTCCGCGCGCAAACGGCAATGGAAACGATTATCGTAGGTCTTGAGAGCGGGTTCAAAGGAGGCTGAGAGAAGTGAAACTGGGCTTGGGACTGTATCGCCACATGTTATCCCGGGAGTATTACGACTTTGCGCGGCAGGCCGGCTGCACGCACGTCGTGATTCATCTGGTCGACTACTTCCGGGAAAGCTCGACGAATCCGAGAAACAATCAGCCGACCGGAAGCAAGTATGAACTCTGGGGTGTGGCGGGAGAGGCAGGGAAGCTATGGACCAGAGACGAGATGCGGGCCATTCGCCGCGAGATCGAGGATGCGGGATTGTGCCTGGCGGCGATCGAAAATCTGGACCCGGCCATCTGGCACGATGTTCTTCTGGACGGCCCCAGGCGTTCGCAGCAGATTGAGGATGTGAAGACCACGATTCGGCGGATGGGCGAGGCTGGGATTCCCGTGCTGGGCTACAACTTCAGCATTGCGGGAGTATGCGGGCGCGTCTCCGGACCCTGGGGACGTGGCGGCGCGGTCACTGTGGGCATGGACGGCCCGGTGGACGATGTGCCTGTTCCCAATGGATCGGTATGGAACATGGTTTACGACCAGAACGCGGTTGAGGGATTTTTGCCCTCGATAACTCACAAAGAGTTATGGCGGAGACTGGAGGCGTTCCTGGCCGAGGTGGTTCCGGTGGCGGAACAGGCGGGCGTGCGGCTGGCTCTGCATCCGGACGATCCGCCCATGCCCACCATGCGCCGGCAGCCCAGGCTGGTCTACCAGCCCTCTATGTATCAAAGGGTGATCGATGCCGTGCCCAGCGACAGCAATGCATTGGAACTCTGCGTGGGAACGCTGGCGGAGATGACGGAAGGCGACATATACGATGCGGTCGAGCAATATTGCCACCAGGGTAAGATCGCCTACATTCATCTGCGCAATGTAAAAGGCAAGGTCCCGCACTACCGCGAGACGTTCATCGACGAGGGCGACGTGGATATGACCCGCATCCTGACGATTCTCTATCGTAATGGATTCGAGGGCGTGGTGATCCCGGATCACAGCCCGCAGATGTCCTGTTCGGCGCCGTGGCACGCCGGCATGGCTCACACCCTGGGTTATATTGCGGGGGTTCTGGCGATGCTGCGGAAGGAGCGGCCCAACGAAGCGGAGGCGAGGGTTTCGGCGTAGATTTGTACCATGAACGGCGGCGCGGATTGTTGTCGGCTGGAAACCGCGCGGGCAAGAGTGGTCAGTCAACAGTCCGCCGTCTGCCGCGTCTAATGGAATGAAAGTGTGCTTCGACCCATCATGATGAGAAAACGATCTGTTTTTTCCCTTGCCGTATCGATCCTGGCCTTGCCCTGCCTGCCCATTGCGAGCCCTGCCCAGCAGCCGGCCAGTGACCAGCCCGTAGCGACCTTGAAGGTGCAGGTGCGGGAGGTGGTGCTGCCGGTAACCGTGCTCAACAAGAAGGGCACGCTGGTGACCAGCCTCAAAGCGAGCGACTTCACCCTGACCGAGGATGGCCGCCCGCAGACCATCAAGAGCTTTACGCGGGAGAGCAACCTGCCCTTCCGGCTGGGCCTGCTGGTGGACACCAGCCGCAGTGTTTCGGGCGCTATGGAAAGCGAGCGCAAGGCCGCGGGCAAATTTGTGGACCTGATGCTGCCCGCCGATCCCAAGGCCGGCGCCGGGGCTCAAACGGACCAGGCATTCCTAATCCACTTCGACCGCGAGGTGGAACTGCTGGAGGACTTCACCAACTCGCGCGCCAAGCTCCACCGCGAGCTGGACGAGATGGGGCCGACGCCGCGGACGCAGGACGACTCGCAAGGTCAGCAGACCAGCGGGGACGACCGCGACAGCCGGCAGACGCACGGCCGCGGCGGAACGCAGCTTTACGACGCGATCTGGCTGGCTTCAGGCGATGAGTTGATGAAGCCCAAGGACGGGCGCAAGGCGCTGGTGGTCTTTTCCGACGGCGTGGACCGGGGCAGCAGGGAGACGCTCAACGATGCGGTGGATGCGGCGGACCGGGCCAACGTGGCCGTCTACACCATCTACTCCCGGGGCGAACAGGAGAACAGCGGATATAACAGCAATCCCGGCGGCGGCCGGCACGGCGGCACGGGCGGTGGCGGCTATCCCGGTAGTGGTGGTGGCAATCCCGGCGGCGGTGGTGGGGGTTATCCCGGCGGCGGCGGACGGCGCGGCGGCGGCGGTGGTCCGAGCGAGCCGGGAGTGGACGGCAAGAAGATCATGGAGAAGATTGCCACGCGCACCGGCGGCCGGTACTTCGAGGCCAAGGGCAAAGACAAGCTGGACGAGATTTACGGGCAGATCGCCGAGGAGCTGCGCGGCCAGTACCTGCTCACCTATACTCCGGACGTGGTGGACAACGAAGGCGGCTTCCACAAGATCGCGCTCAAGGCCAACAAGGACGACCTCTTCGTAGTGACCCGCGAGGGCTACTACGCGCCGGCG
>JBEKZR010000470.1:0-2641 GCA_049509715.1 Occallatibacter sp.
AGGCTTGAAGCGGGCAAGTCCGCCTGGTGGGTCGGCCTCATCGCATGGCTGCTCGCCGGCTCCATCGCCCGCCTGCTCTCCACCAATATGACCCTGATGCTGCGCCCCGAGGTTTGGCGGGAGATGTACTCCGCCTCCGCCATGGGCGCGTATCTGCCCACCGGCGACCCCACGCTCACCCCGCGCTGGTTGCTGATGATAGCCGGCGGGCTGTTCATCGCCGGGCTCTGGATGGTCTATCTTGCCGGTCGCAGCACCTTTACCGCGGAAGAGAAGCGCTTCGTCGCCGGCCTCGGAGGCAAGGTAGCCGCGGCCTTCGGCCTCGTTTATCTGGCCGCCGGTTTGTGGGCGGCCAGTGTGCAGCCGTCTGTAGTCAAGTCGCTGCTGGTGACGCCTCCGACAGGCTATGAATTCTATAAATACTTCGGTTTCGCCGGATACGGCTGGCTGGCGCTGGTCGCGGTCGCCATTCTGCTGGGCGCAATTGCCGGCTTCGCTAAACTCTCCTCCGCCTGGCTGGGCTGGTCCGCCGTTCTGCTCGCTGTCCTTACTGAGATCGCCTTTACCGTCTACCGCGACGGCGTCCGCGACCTCACCCTGCTCAGCAAGGGCTATAACGTCTGGGATCGCGCCGTCGTGACCAACTGGTCCGTCGTGGGCCTCTTCCTGGTCCTTTTCGTAGCAGGCTTGGGTGTGATCGGCTGGCTCGTGTCCGTAGTGGCGAGGGCAAAGAAAGTTATGGAGGCGGCTTGATGATGAGCGATCCGATTGTTACAGGCGGACATATTCACCTACCCCAAGGGACGCATCTCGAACCCATTGCCCAGGAACCTTTGGAACCCGGCGAAATCACCACCCGCCGCTTCTTCCTGGCCGCGGCCGGCGCAGCGGGCCTCTGCTACGCCGCCGCCCTCGCCTATCCCATCTACCGCTACCTGGCCTCGCCCGAGGAGATGGCGATGGAAGCCACCGCCGTCACTGAGGTCACGCTCAAGGACGCACAAGAGCTGCCTGCCGGCTCGGTGCTCATGTTCAAGTTCGGCGCCGCTCCGGCCCTGCTGATCCACCATGATGACGGCCGCTGGATCTCCATGACCGCCGTCTGCACGCACCTGGGCTGCACGGTGCAATACGAGCCCCAGGCCGACCGCATCCACTGCGCCTGCCACGGCGGCGTCTATAACGCCTACACCGGCGCCAACGTCAGCGGCCCGCCGCCCAGGCCGCTCACCCTTTTCAAAGTGGCCGTCAACGAAACCGGCGTGGAAGTTTCCCGCGCCTGACCACTGACCACTGTTCACTGTCCACTGTTGAAGGATTGCCGCATGATTGCAAAGACCATTTACAACTGGACCGATGAGCGGCTGGGCTTGTCCGAGCTGGCCGCCTTCGCGCGCCACAAGACCGTCCCTGTCCACGCCCAATCCTTCTGGTACTACTGGGGCGGCATTTCGCTCTTCCTTTTCCTGGTCCAGTGCTTCACCGGCGTGCTGCTGCTGGTTTACTACCGGCCCGGCGCCGAAGCCTACGAGTCGGTCCGCCAGATCACCTTCGTCATGCACTTCGGCTGGCTCATCCGCTCGGCCCACGCCTGGTCCGCCAACCTCATGATCTTCTCCATCCTGGTGCACATGTTCTCGGTCTACTTCATGAAGGCCTACCGCAAGCCGCGCGAGTTCGGCTGGTTGAGCGGCATGGCGCTGCTCGGACTGGCATCGGTCTTCGGCTTTTCCGGCTACCTGCTGCCCATGGATGAGTTGAGCTACTTCGCCACCAAAGTCGGCCTGCAGATTCCCGCGGTGATTCCCTTTGTCGGTCCCGCCCTCGCCAACATGCTGCGCGGAGGACCGGATGTGAGCGAGTTCACCGTGCAGCGCTTCTTTGCCCTGCACGTGGTGGTGCTGCCGGCAATCTTTCTTCCCCTCCTCGGCTTTCACCTTTGGCTCGTCCAGCGCCACGGCAACGCCGTGCCGCCCAGTGTAGAGGCCCTGCCGCCCGGACAGCGTAAGTCCATGCCCTTCATGCCCAATTTCCTGCGCAAGGATCTGGCCATGTGGCTCATTTCGCTCAATATTCTCGCGCTGCTGGCCTCCGTCTTTCCCTGGTCCCTGGGCAAGCAATTCGACGCCCTGGCGCCCGCCCCTGCCGGCATTCACCCCGAGTGGTACTTCATGAGTCCCTTTGAGATGCTCAAGCTGCTGGGCAGCGTGCTTCCCGGCGAAGCCGGCGAGATTGCGGGCATTCTGCTCTTCACCCTCGGCATCGTGCTCTGGGTTCTGATTCCCTTCTATGACATCAGGAAGGAATCCGGTCAGCGCGCCCGCGCCGCGCATTACTTCGGCCTGCTGGCGGTCTTCGCCCTGTTGGCCACCACCGTCATCGGCTATTGGACGATCCGGTAAGGAAGAACAAAGATGAACTATCCATTCTGGAACATTCCCTATCTCGGCTCCGGCTGGGTGATTGGCATCATCGCCATCTTCCATGTCATGATCTCGCAGTTTGCCGTGGGCGGCGGCCTTTATCTGCCGCTGGCCGAGCGCAAGGCCCTGCGCATGACCGACCCCGAGACCCGCGCCGCATGGCTCGCGCAACTGGCCGGCTACTCGAAGTTTTTCCTCATCCTCACCGGCGTCTTCGG
>JBEKZR010000471.1:0-2639 GCA_049509715.1 Occallatibacter sp.
CTTCCCATCGAGGGCGTGCAGTTCCATCCCGAGAGCGTTTTGACCGAGGGCGGCCACCAGATGATCCGCAACTTCCTGGAGATGTAGCCGAATGAGTAGGCGAGAGGAATGGCGGAAAGTACTCGATGCCGAAACAGAGCGTTGGTCGGAAAAATCCTGCGAGCAACTGATCACTGAGTTGCGCGAGGTGCGGTGCTATGAGGTTGAAGTCGATTCAAAGCATTTCCAGGTAGAGGTACAGCTTCTGGAAAACACAAATGAGTACGTTCATGTTTCCGTGGACGTCGATGACGGCAGCCTCCCGTGGTCCATTTTTCCAGTGTCGCAAACTTTCATTCGGCAAAAGGACAAATCTGGCTAGAATTGCGAATGTAGCCTCTATGCGAACCCCGACAGGAGTCCAGACGCGTGTCCAGATGCGCCGCGCGAGCCCAGTGCGGCGCGCACGTCTCGCAGGAGTTCTTCCGCTGCTCGCGGCTCTATGGGCAGCGCCTTCGCTGTGCGCCCAGGATTCTCCGCCGGCTCAGCCTTCTCAGGCTGCGCAGGTTCCTCAACCGGCTCCAGCCGCCCAGGCAGAATCCGGTCCCATCGCCATCGTCCCGCTGGCCAGCAAGAACCCTGATGCCGCGGTGAAGGTTACCGGCGCGCTCGAAGTATCTCAGGGTAAGGCCATCATCGGGGCCAGCGGCTCAGTCACCTCCGGCAGCCAGACGACCGAGGTTGTGCTGCCCCATCGCGGCGTGCTGCGCGTCTGCGCCACGACGACCGTCAAACTGGCCGCCGACTCCAGCGTTCCAGCCGGTGAAGTCCCCGGCCTGCTGATGGCTCTGGACCACGGCGCGGTCGAGGCCAGCTTTGCCACCGGCCAAAACTCCGACATTCTGCTGACACTCGACTTTCGCATCCTCATCAGTGGTCCGGGCGCGCTGGAGGTGAAGGTCCGCCTGGGGCAGCACGGCGACACTTGCGTGGACAACGCCGGGGCCCCCGGCGACAGGTCCTCGTCGCTGGGGTCGAACGCCGGGGCCCCCAGCGACAGGTCTTCGCCGCCGGGGTGGAAGGCCGGCGTGAATGAGCCCTACGTTCTGGTTTCGAGCGTCTTCGAAGGCGGCGCCTACCGCGTGCAGCCCGGCCAGCGCGTGATGTTCGAGCACGGCAGCCTGCGCGAGGTGGTGGACAACGAAAAAGAGCCCTGCGGCTGCCCGCCTCCGCCAGAGCCGCAAAGCAACGAGTTTCCGCTGGCGCAGAGCGAAGGCCTTGCGCCGCTGCCCAAGCCGTCTCCCAGCACACCCAACCAAAACTCCGCCCCAACGCAGTTGGTCGAGCCTCTGGTTTATAAGAGCGCAGAGTACGCAGCCCAGCCCGCCGCGGACGCAACTCCGGCAGCGGGCGCAAGCGCAAACCCGGCCGCGAATCCGCCTGTGGCCAAGAAAAAGCCTGGATTCTTTTCGAAGATCGGCCGCTTCTTCAAGCGCATCTTTGGCGCGGAGTGACGAGGATGCAATGAAGATACTAAATGCAATGTTCGCCACATTATTAGTGACAATGGCTGTGTATAGTGCCGCCCCACAGACCTCAACCTCGAAGCCGTGGAATCCAGCTACTTATCATGGCCTCATCATGGGGAAAAGTACTCGTGCTGATGTATACAAGGTACTGGGTAAGCCAAAATTCGTTGGAAGGGAGCAAGACACAGGGATTCCAATAATGACCTATGTGGTCGTCGACCCGATGCCTGGGACGCTCGTCGTTTATATTAAGAAGGGCATTCTTGACGGAATGAGGCTTGACCTCAATAAGAGACTGACAAAACACGACATCATCCGCATTTTCGGCTCCGACTATATCATCGTTCACTATGATACGGACGATTGCCTTGACGAAGGTGGCACTGTGCCGATCTACCAAAGTCCAAACGGTCCCATCAAGACCATGGAGTACCGTGATCGCGGTATCGCGGTAAGTTTTGCGGACGATGATGATCTGAAGATAGATGCAATCTCATTTACGTTCAAGGAAATTGGTCCAACCCATTCTCTATGTGCGGGGCGTGGCAAGAAAAAATAATACAAGTCGCGTCTGATCGCTACTTGCTGTTCTCTATTCCCTCTTTCTACATCTCCCGCGCGCGCTCGATGGCCCGCATCACCGCCTGGGCTTTGTTCATTGACTCCTTGTGCTCCAGCTCGGGGATCGAGTCGGCGACGATGCCGGCCCCGGCCTGGACGTAGCCCTTGCCGCCGATGGCCAGCATGGAGCGGATGGCGATGCAGGAGTCGAGATTGCCGGAGAAGTCGGCGTAGAGGACCGCGCCGCCGTAGGTTCCGCGCCGCGCCGGCTCCAGCTCTTCGATGATCTCCATGGCCCGCACCTTGGGCGCGCCGGAGAGCGTGCCGGCGGGGAAACAGGCGCGCAGGGCGTCGACGGCGGTGAGTTCGGGCTTGAGGCGGCCTTCGATGCTGCTGACAATGTGCATCACGTGCGAGTAGCGCTCGACGAACATCAGCCGCTCCACCTTGACCGAGCCGAACTGGCTTACACGGCCCACATCGTTGCGGCCCAGGTCCACCAGCATCACGTGTTCGGCGCGCTCCTTCTCGTCGTGAAGCATCTCCTCGGCCAGCGCCTGGTCTTCCTTC
>JBEKZR010000472.1:0-2622 GCA_049509715.1 Occallatibacter sp.
CCCCGCCATAGGCCCTGTGTACGGAGCGACTGACATTCCAACATCCAGCTGACTAGTCGGACCGCACGTGAAATCTGATCATTGAAGTTGGCTGTGCGCCAGTTGTGCGCAGGATTGCCACGCCGCGTCCGGTCTCGTGCCGCTGATCTCGAAATTCTCCCTCGTCGGCGCCGCATAGCACCTCTCCTTATCATGTGCACCCTTTGGCCCCGCTGAAGCGCTGGCGAACTGATCCCGAATCAGTCGCCTGGCGCAGGAAAAAGCGCCGCAGACGCGGCGAAATCAATGCCGTCGTGAATGACTGCCCTGTCCAAGGATCGTAATGCCGTTCCGTGTCCGGTCATGGCAGCGTTTCGCTTGCTAAATCGGCCAATAGGCACCCGACTCGATCGCCGGGTGTCGAGGCTCGTCCATGGGACGACCGTGCTCGAGCCGCCAAACTTCGATCTGGCCGAGCAGCGCGAATGCCGAACGCTTCCGCAATGGGTCCGTTTGTGCCATTTCGAGAAGGCGTTTCCGGAGCGCGTTCGATCCCCTTGGGGCAAGAGTGTAGGAGTGTCCGTCCGGGCCGTACGGTCGCCGCTCCAGGAATGCGTTTTCGATTGATTGGAGAAGTTCGAAGGGAAGCGCGGACTCGTCATCCCGCAGCACACAGAGTCCTGCGACGAGGTCGTCTTCTCGCTGAAAAAACGGAAATGTCTTTGCGAGCAGCATCCTTTTGGTCTGCGGCAGTTCTCCGCTTGCGAGGCGAAGAAGCTCCGCCTTGAACTCGCTGTCGTGCTCAGCTCGATCCGCGAGCAAACGTGCGAGCACGTTGCCGTGCTGGTAGTCGGGCACAAACTCCTTGGTGAAGAGCTTCTGATTGGGGTCGACGAAGGAGAGGAGCACTTCGTTCGAGCGCTTGCCGCCCAGTTGCGCCACGGCTTTGATCCACTCATCGCCGATCTGCGCCACCGCACTTCCGTCCGGTTTTGCCAGTTGCAGAAGCAAGTCCATCGCGTCGGTACAGCGGCTGGCACCCAACGCAGCGACGACGCCCCTGGAGTCGTGCGGGTAGAAGAAACGAAGCCCCGCAAGAATCTCCTTGATCTTCGCGATCCCTTCCTCCGGACGGTCGACAAACGGGAGGACGCTCAAACAGCGATCCATCAACCAACGGTTCTGGTCACTGTTGCCGAGGTCGCGGCGCGCTTGCTCGATGGCGGGGCCGAGAACGTTCATCATCTCTGCGAGCGTCATGCGGACTCCCGCGAAGATGAGGCTTTGCAACGAATCGACCCGACTGTAGGCATCGTAACCAGCCGGGAAGGCCATCACTTCCAGAATCAGTTTCGCCGACCTGCGCGCCTCCAGAGCTGCGAGAGAAGCGCCGATCGGTTTTAGACGATGCTCCGCGGGTCGCTTATCGGGCGCGGTCGCGCGTTCCGCGAGAACTCTCTCGATCAGCGCCCGCAGTGCGTCCGCGTATCGGCTCCGCCGTTCCTCAACGTATTCTTCGGTCTCTTTTCCTTCTCGGGCGCCCCACACCTTTTCGAAAGCGGGGGGTCTGATCCCGAGTGTTGGTTGCGGTTTGCTTTTCTTCGCTCGCCGGACGAGTTCTTCTGCCACGAACCGTTCGTACTGCTCTTCGCTCAGCATTTCGAGCAATACTTCGTCTCCGTGTTCCGGGTCGGCGGTCATCACCGCGTTCATGTAGAGGACCACGTAGCCGACGTTGTCACCAGAACGGTCGCCTTTCGCGCGGGCTGCCAGCATTTCGCGGTATCGAATCGAGTCGGCTGCGATCAACCGGCGAAGGTCAGGAATGTCGCTCGGGCCGCCTACCTGTGCCAACAAAACGGCAAGATGCGCCCGAACGCCCGCACGCATCCCGTTCGGGTCGGCAGCGCGCTCGACTGCGCGCTTCAGGTAGGCATGTAGTTTTCGCCGCGCTTCGTCCGGCAGGGCCGTTCGCGTATCGGTGTGCGTCGGGCTCAATCTTCCGAACACGTCTGTCAACAGGCCGAGTTCCGTTAGTTCCGGGTCTCGCTCCAGCTTCGGTGACAGCGCGTCGAGGATACTCTTCGGAGCGATTGCCTGGAGCAAATCCTGCTGCTGCCGAAAAAAGTTCCACTTCGCCATGTCCCGACTAGGGCCGATCATCAACTCACGATGCATCTCGCAAGCCCTCTCGAACACCCGCGCGACAAGTCCTTCATCCGCGGTCGTGGCCAGAATCGACAACACGCGTTGCTTCTCATTCGCATCCAGAAGCTCGTTGGTGAAGCGCTCCAAGAGGCGGTCACGCTCCGCCGCTGGAATCTGGCTGACCATCTCGTTCCAACCGCCGAATCTCGTCGAGCCTTCGAGAACCTTTCGCGCGAGCCATCCACTCACCCACTGTGGGTCGGATTCCCGCAGTTCATCCAGCGCCCACTTGGTCGGTCCCGCGTTGCCGGCTTCCAACTGCTTCTTGTCGAGCCCATCGAGTTCCTTCTTCATCCGCTCGGCGATCTGCTTCACGCCGAGATTTTGCAGGAAACGTAAAGTCCTCAAACGCCCGAAAGGGTCGCTGATTTCGGCGTACTTCGCCTCGGACACTTCAATCGCCCGTTGCCTTAGAGATGGCGGAATCTCGTCTGG
>JBEKZR010000473.1:0-2615 GCA_049509715.1 Occallatibacter sp.
GACGATTGTCCAGTAGTCTTCCGTTGCGTTGGCGGTCGTGGCTGACTGGTAGTCTAACTGCGTCAAGTCTGAGGCAACCTTGGAGAACGAGGCAAGGTCCTGGTTGATGCTATCCGCGTGCTCCTTTCTGATTTGATGGAAGGCGATATAGAGCGACAGGACGATGGCCACAACACTGATTAGATTGTTTGGTTGCTTGATCCAGGAGCGGGTCTCGGCATTTTCTCGTCGCGTCTTTTCGATAAAAAGGCGCAGTGCTTGGTGAGTCAGCTCATCATTTTCAATTTCTCTATTCTCTGTATTTCCCATTATTTTGTGTTCCCCCTCTTCAAGCATACAAATGTTCTGCCTTCCGAAGTGGAGAGTCCGTATTAGGATATCCACTTAGCGTCGCACCACCTCATACTTCACTGTATCTTGAAAACAGTATTCGCCCATTTAATTGGCCCTACGAGGGCCGCGTAGGGCACGGAGAATTGTCCTACCTGGATTTGCGATCCTCCATACTGGAGGTAAGAGGGCTGCAAACCCTGTGACTGATAGGGGAAGGGGTCATTCACGATGACCGCGTTGGAGACGTTGTCATAACCAACAATCAGCACAGCATGCTCACTCACTCCAGGTGGGAGAAATCCCATGCCTGGCGAGATACCTGCGGCAATTGGACGGCCAGCGTTAATTTCAGCTTTGACTCCAGCCATTGGCAGAGGCGTAACAGTAAATTGAGCCTGTAGAAATCTCGTATTTCCCGCTGTTCTAGCAACAATCTGTGGGTACTGCGTAATCAAGTTGTAGATGCCCCGAATCGTTCCAGCGCCGACGTTCCCGCAAGCATAACAATTGGCCCAGCAGGGGCCGGCGAAGGCAAACTGTCCAATGCCGCCAGTTGCAACTGCTCCTTGCCCTCTGGCCTCCCCGCACTGATAATCCGTCGGGTGGTTAGCAGACACTCCGTAGTATTGGAAGATCATCTGGCCCGTTGCAAGCCAACACCAAGTACCTGTCTGCTGCATAACGGGAGCGATTGGCAAGACTGTTTGTGCGGAGGCTGGTCCGGGTAAGAGCAACGCCGCTGTTGTTACTAGGCTGCAACTCAATAGGGACAAAAGGGATAGCGATCTTAGTTTCATTCAGCACCCTCCAGTAAACGATTGTCAAACAGACTTTTCAATGCACTTTTCAGATTATTTGTCAGTCTACCATCAATTACCGGCGCCGTATACGTCTTTTACGTCTGTTTCGGCCTCAAGGTCTCGGGCAGGCGGGAGGGTTCGTCTCTGGGAGACCAGTGCCAGTGTTGCAATTTCCTAAGTCTCAAAATCGAAGCCTTGCGGGCCTTGATTCCGAAGCGACTAACCCATGCCCTTTCCCCAGAGGCGTTAAGATGGAAGTACCGTGCAGACGATACGAGTAGAGACACTTTCAGCAAGATACGACGTGATGGCGGGCAGAGGGCTGATCCAGACGCTTGCGCCGCGCATCGAGCGGGTCGCGGGCGGGTTGCTCCACCGCGGCGGGCTGCCGCGACGGGTTTTTGTGCTCACCTCGGCGCCCATCTGGGCGCTGTGGGGACAATGTATGCAGCACTCCTTTTCGGACGCCCCTGTGGTGCTCTTCCTGCCTCCCGGCGAAGAACACAAGAATCTAAAAAGCGTGGAAGGCCTGCTGCGGGAGATGATCCAGGCGGGCGGGGACCGCGGAAGCCTGCTGATTGCCTTCGGCGGCGGGATTGTGGGCGATGTGGGCGGCTTCGTGGCCGCGATCTTCATGCGCGGCATCCCCTGTATTCAGGTTCCGACGACCCTGCTGGCGCAGGTGGACTCGTCCGTAGGCGGCAAGACGGGCGTGAACCTGCCCGAGGGCAAGAACCTGGTGGGCAGCTTTCACCAGCCGCTGGCGGTCTTTGCCGACATCGGCGTGCTGGGCACGCTGCCGGACCGCGAACTGCGCGCCGGGCTGATGGAGAGCGTGAAGGCGGGCATCATCCGCGACCGGGCGCTGGTGCGCTTTATGGAAGAGCACGCGGACGAGGTGCTGGCGCGCGACCCCAAAGCCCTGGAAAAAGTGATTGCCGCGTCGATCCGCATGAAGGCCGGGGTGGTGAACCGGGACGAGCGCGAGGGTGGGCTGCGCATGATCCTGAACTTTGGCCACACCGTGGGCCACGCTCTGGAACAGGCCACCGGCTACAAGACTCTCCTGCATGGCGAGGCGGTGGGGTGGGGGATGGTTGCGGCGCTCGATCTGGCGCGGCAGCGGGGAACGATTTCGCGGGCGCAATTCGAGCGGCTGGAGAGGTTGATCCATTTGTATGGGCCGCTGCCGCCGCTGAAGCTGCGCGCGGCAAAGGTGGCGGCGGCCACGGGCGTCGATAAAAAGAATGTAGGCGGGGTGAGGCGGTTTGTCCTGCCGCTGGGGATTGGCGACGCGGGCGTGGTGGAGGACGTGACGGCCGCGGAACTGGAAACGGCGGTGGAATATATACTGGCGCGGAGCGCGGAGCGGCGCGTTTAGATGACCACGCCTGGAGCCAAGCCGGCGGGCGCGGAGGATGAAGCCAGCGCGGCGCGGGCCGTGCGCCAGATGTTTGACGCGATTGCGCCGCGCTACGACCT
>JBEKZR010000474.1:0-2605 GCA_049509715.1 Occallatibacter sp.
CGGTCGTTCACGCGGATGGAGGCGATCTTCCCGCCCAGGCGGGGCAGGATGGTCACCGCGCAACTTCCCGCCCGAATGAGAACGTTTTCTTCCTGGCGCCCAATCCCATCTGTCTCTGCCATCCGCCTACCCCCCATGACTTCCGCGCTCGCCGCGGTCAGTCTTTCCCAGATCCTGTCCAGCCACGCCTGGTGCTCGGGCTTCATCAACACCGAACGCAAGCAGGTGACCAACCCGGTTGCGCCTGCGCCGCCGTCCGCGCACTGAAGCCCCTTGACTTCGAACCAAGCCACCGGCAATTGTACAAGGGCCAAGTGCAAATCCCTTGTGGCGCACGCAACAAAGATGCTTTGCGCCAACTCCGAGGCCCGCTGCGGGGTTTCCGCCTTCACCTTCCACACCACAATATCCAGCTCCGGCGCCCCCGCGGCCAGCGGCAGGAAGCGGTCATCCTGACGCAACCGCCGGTCCAGCTCCAGAGCCGCGGCACGGCCGCGAGCCAGCCCACGGGCAAATTCGCCTCCCGGCACGAGCGGCAAAAGCCGCTGCGTGGCCCACAAAGCCACCGCCGCGGCTCCGGCCCGCGAGCACTCCAGGCTGATCTCTCCCAAGTGCAATTGCTTTGAGGTGAAGTAGGTGTACGGCGAATCGTGCCTGTAGAAGCGGCCCACCGCCGGGTCGTGGAAGAGCACACAGCCGCAACCGTAGGGCTGCAAGCCGTGCTTGTGCGGATCGACGACGATGGAGTCGGCCTCGCCAATGGCCGCGAAGGCCCGCCGCGCGGGCTCGGCTAGAGGGATCAGCCGGAAGTAGCCGCCGTAGGCCGCGTCCACGTGGATGCGGAAGCCGTACTTTTGCCGGAGCGCCAGGATTTCAGGCAACGGATCGACTGCGCCGATGGCCGTTGTGCCCAGCGTGACAACCACCGTGCCAACATCGCCCTTGCGCAGCTCAGTCTCCAGCGCGTCCAGATCCATCCGCCCGCAGTTGCCGGCTGGAATGCTCGCGTACTCCAGCTTGAGCACGGCGGAGATGCGTTTATGGGTGTAGTGCGCCTGCTCGGAGCCTACAATCCGCTTGCCGGGCGCAAGTTGTCCGGCCACCCACAGCGCCTCCAGATTGGCCAGCGTTCCGCTGGAGGTCAGGTGACCCAGAAAGGAGGATCTCTCCCAACCGAACATGGCCGCGATTTCGGAAACGGCCTCAATCTCCATCTCCGAGCTGGCCCGGCCACCGTCTCGCGCATGGTTGTTGGGATTGATGGTCATGGCCAGCGCGTAGGCAGCCCGCGCCACCGGATGCGGCGGCTTGAGCATCTGTCCGGCATAAAGAGGGTGGAAATACGGGTAGTTGTCCGCCAGCCGGCGCGCCGTCGCCTGCAAAACCTGGGCCATCGCCCCTGGATCGACGGCGGTTTCAAAGGGCGGAAGAGAGCTGAACTCCGCCTCAAGCAGCTCGGTGGCGCGGGAAAGCAGGCCGGGGACTTGATCGTGGAGCATGGTAACCTCCCACGGTAACACAACAAGAGTACGACGTTAAGGCTTTCCAATTCAACAAGTTCCAAAATTGAAAGCGAGAAATATGTAGCTAAACGATACATTTTTAGCACTATTTTATGAAAAGGGATGCTACACTGCTTTCAGCGTTAGACCGAAGCGGGCGTGAGCAGCACTCGCCCTACCAGCAAGATTCTGCCAGTGTCGCTCCGATTCATCCAGCGCAATTCAATCCAGGAAATACGATCAAATGGAACAAGGTACCGTGAAGTGGTTCAATGACGCGAAGGGCTTCGGCTTTATCTCGCGCCAGAACGGCGAGGATGTCTTTGTGCACTATTCTGCGATCAACTCCAGTGGTTTCAAGAGCTTGCAGGAAGGTCAAGCCGTGCAGTTCAACGTGGTGAAGGGGCCCAAGGGCTGGCAGGCTGCCGACGTGCAGCCGCTCTGAACCTGGAGGCCGGATTCGGGCAGAATCTAGCAAACACAAGCGAGGGCTGGGAGCAATCCCAGCCCTCATTTGTGTTTGCGTGGGGGAGGGTCATCCTGTTTCAGCAATAGGATAACGCTCGAGCACCGCCGATGAGAATGGGAGCCTCAGCATGGCTCTACAGCGGTTGGGGGTGGGCGGCGGAGCAGCGCCGCGCGTAGACCCACAGATAAAAGACACTCATGAGCAGCAGGATGAGCGGAGCCGGAAAGAGCTGCGCGGCCATGAGCATCCGCCCCGACAGTCCTGCCGCGGGCAGGCGCAGGGTGGTGATGAAAGCATAGAAGACCGACCACAGAAGGTCTCCGGTCAACACGAAGGCCGCGGCATTTACCAGGAGCGCGAGCCGCCCGGCGAGGCCGCCCCCGGCCCACAGCATGGCGCAGGCGGGAACCGTGAGCAGCAAGAGCTTGGCATCATAGAGATGATGATAGACAGGCAGTAAGGAGAGGGGCACGATGGCCGCCAGCGCCAAGCGGGCTCTGGCGGGCGAGGGGCGGGAGCGCAGGGTGACAAACGCCCAGACGAGCAGGAGCGGGGCGCAGACGATATAGGCAGCCGAATTGTAGATGCGCGGCTGGTCGCGGAAGAAGCTGAAGACGGCTTGCAAATCCACCAG
>JBEKZR010000475.1:0-2589 GCA_049509715.1 Occallatibacter sp.
CGTATCACCGCCTCGATGTCATCCTCGACAAGTGTGGCGTTGGGTCCGACCGACTTCAACGAGCGCGATACGACCCACTTCGGTTTGCTCCGCCACGCCGCCGCAAAGTCGTGTTCCTCCGCGTCATCATCCGGACGGTCTTCGTCCCAATAACGCATTACCTCGTACGTGCGGCGACCGTACACCATGCCCGTCAGGTTGCGCACATACTCTATGAAGTGACGAAAGAGCGCCGGGCTTGGCCTAAATTCCTGATGGTCGACGTAGCCATCCAAGGACTGGTTCAATCCATAAACGAGCTTTGCCATGGTACAAAACCTCCTCCCCGGTTCTTCAGAATAGCTTGAGCCGGCGTTCCGCAGAAGCGAGATTGAACACGATCTGCGCGCCGGGTGCCCCATCCTTCGCGTATTTTGCGAAGGGTGGGCGGCGATGTTGCGTATGCTATTTGATTTTGTTGGCGGTCTGATTCGGCAGCTCAGCCCGTTTCGCTACTTTGTGCTGGATCTGCTCTTCGGACAGGATGGGCGCGAAGTCTTCCATCTCAAAGACCTGGCGGATTTCGACTTCGGAGTCGCCGGCGGGGTTGCAGTTGGGGGCACGCTTGACCCACTCGATGGCCTCTTCGAGGGACTTGACCTGCAAGATCGAGAAGCCTGCGATGAGCTCCTTGGCCTCGGTGAAGGGGCCGTCGATGACGGTGCGAGACTTGCCGGAGAACTTGACGCGTGCGCCTTTGGAGCTGGGATGGAGACCATCGAGGGCGAGCAGGACGCCAGCCTTGCTGAGCTCTTCGTTGTACTTACCCATCTCGAGCAGGAGCTGTGGATCGGGAAGGGCGCCTTCTTTTTCTGCCTCTGGGGTCGATTTGACGATGACCATGAATCGCATAGCGGAATCTCCTTTGGGTTGAGTGATGGTTGGGTGGCTTGTTTCCGGGTTGAGCGATTTGTTCGCTACCCTGCTTTCACCCTATAGTCGAACGTCCGGACCGGAATTCGACAAATCGTCAAAGGAATTTTGTTTCTTCCGCGTTTTAGCTGTGGCGACCGATGATGACCGCGTTCAGTTAGTGCTTGGCCTGGACAATACGAACACCAAGGTGTCCGGGCGCGAGTCCTTGAACGGCGCGGCCGAACCTGGACGCGATCTCCTGGAAACCGATGTCTTCGATGGCGCTAAATCCGTGCGAGCGAAGAATCGCTGCAATGCCGGCCGGCTCGAATCGGCTGGCTGAACGTTCCCCAATTTTCTCAAGCTGTTCGGTCCGCGCCTTTTCTAATTGCCTTAGCTCTTCTGAGAATGCCTCGGGAGGTTCCATGTAGTCGAACACCACCTCCGAGTCCTGGATGGACGACATGTAGTCCAGAGTGCGGCCGATAGCGTCCTGCGTCAGATAGGGCACAACCCCGAGCCAGGTGAAAAACGCGGGCGCGTTCTGCTGAAAGCCTGCGGCGACGAGCGTTTTCCCCAGATCGTCCCGCTCGAAATCGACTGGCACGAGGATAAGCCACGGCGGAAGTGCGATTTGAGCTTCGGCCAGGCGCTCGAGTTTCCATGCCTGCGTCGCGGGGTGGTCCACCTCATAGATACGGATCTCAAGCGCGTCATGGGGATTCCGGAGAGCGAAAGTGTCGAGTCCGGCGCCAAGGATGACGATCTGCCGAGCCCCTCTTTCGACAGCTCTTGACAAAGCATCTTCCGCAATCCGGCTTCGCGCGGTCGTGATCAGACGTCCGATGCTGGCCAAGGGGTGTGCGTTCGCAAACTGAAGCACGTCCTTTTCGTTTTCGCCCAGAATCCTCATGGCAAATGGGTCATAGAGGATTGAGCCATGATCGAGCACCTGATGAGCAGCTCGTTGCCGGGCGATCATCAGGGCTGTGCGGCTGGGTTCATTCGGCTTCATGTTCCAGGTCTCCGTTCTCATCCATAGCAGATCGCACGAGTTGTCGTGTGCGCGACTGGCGCGATGCAGTGCCTCTTATTTCAGCTGCCGAATCCGCTCCTGCAGAAATTGCCGCTCCGGTTCCTGTTGGGTCAGTGAAAAAGCTTTCTCATAAGAGGACCGGGCCTCGGCGGTCCTGCCCAGCCTGCGGCACATATCCGCGCGGGCTGAATGCGCCAGGTAGTAATTCGCCAATTCGCCATCTTCCAACACCGCGTCGATATGCGCCAGACCGGCCTCTGGACCATCGCGCAGGCCAATGGCCACGGCACGATTGAGATATACAACCGGCGAAGGCTGAATTCGCACCAACTGGTCGTAAAGCGCAACAATCTGCCGCCAGTCGGTGGCAGCGGTTGATTCCGCCTCCGCATGAACAGCCGCAATCGCAGCCTGCAGTGTGTAAGGGCCGAAGCGGCGGGAGTTCAGGGCCTTCTCCAGCCATGCCACTCCCTCCGCGATCTGCTCCCGGTTCCAGAGCGAGCGATCTTGATTCTCCAGCAAAATCAGCTCTCCGGCCGGAGAGGTTCTCGCGGCGTGACGGGATTCCTGGATCAACATCAGGGAAAGCAGCCCAATTACTTCCGGCTCCGGCTGGAGGTCGGTCAGCAACCGGCCCAATCGAATCGCCTCGCCGGTTA
>JBEKZR010000476.1:0-2588 GCA_049509715.1 Occallatibacter sp.
CGCCGTCGAACGCCTCCGCACCTTTCACCAGCGCCTCGCTCAGGGCAACTTTCCGCCCGGCGAAAACCCCGAACTGCAAACCGCTGCTAAGAAAGCGCAATCAGACTACTTAGCCGCGCTCTCCAACGACCTGAACACCGCCGAAGCACGCGCCCCCATCTTCGACCTGATCCGCGCGGCCAACACCTCCATCGACCAGGGGCACTTCTATGCCGCCGACCGCGAAGCGATCCTGGCCGTCCTGGCCGGCTTCGACGCGGTCTTTGACGTCATCGGGGACCGCGACGCCGAACCCACCCGCCGCGCCCTGGAATGGGCCGCGCGCTCCGGCCGACTGGACGATGTGGCTCCCGAGCTGCGTGCCCGGCAGGGGCTGACCGATGAGGCTATCGACGCTCTCGTAGCCGAGCGTACACTGGCAAAACGGCAGCGTAACTTTGCCCGCGCCGACCAGATCCGCAACGAGCTGGCGGAGAAGGGTGTTGTCCTCGAAGACTCCAAAGACGGCGTGCGCTGGAAACGCAAATAACGCCCGCCACATCCTCATTTGCAAGGAGAAAGTCCCCATGGAACCCAACGAAGCCCAGGAATTGCAGGAGAACGCCGAACACGCCGAACACGAATCCACCCTCCGCCCCGTCGCCTTTACCATGGCTGTGCTGGCCGTGCTGGTGGCCGTGGTCACCGTGCTCGGTCATCGCACCCACACCGGAGCCATCCTCGACCAGAACAAGGCCACCGACCAGTGGAATGAATACCAGGCCCACAAGATTCGTTCCAACGACACTTTCCTGGCCGCCGATCTGCTCAGCGCTCTGACCGTCGCCGACCAGGAAGCCGCGCGCAAAATCGCCAAGGGCTATGCCGATCACCAGGCCAAATGGACCGATGAGCTGAAAGACGACAAGGAAAAAGCCGAGGCCTTTGAAGCCAAGGTCGAGCAGGCCGAGGCACGCGCCAACCGCTTCGATCTGGGCGAGGCACTGCTGGAGATCGGTCTCGTCATCACCTCGGTCACGCTGCTCACCCGACGCCGTGCCTACTGGTATCTGGGCATCGTCTTCTCCGTTGCCGGAATCGTATCGGCAGCTTCGGTGCTGTTGCTCAAGTAGCGGCCTGCGTTCGAACGGAGCCCGCGCATCGAGTTTCCGCATTTGCGGCCGGCACGTGAGCATCCGTAGCCCTGCTTCGCGACGGGTGGCGGATTGAGGATTCGCGCTGTTCGAGGTAGACTATGGCCCTTGAACGAAACAGCAAGGTGACGCGCATGAAACCTGACCGCCCCCTGATCCTGTCTGTGCTGTTGCTGGCAGCGGGGCTGGGATTGATCTTTGGATATTGCCACGGGAGCGCGGGCCTGACCGCCGCTCTCCCGGTTTCAGAGGCGTCTTTCAATCTCTGCACCACGACCACTGGACCAGGCGCCGTGGGCGGGTTCGCGCTGACGGTGTTGGGGCTTCTGCTGCTGATCTGGTCGTGGCTTTGCGCGATCGTTTCACAGATCAGGCTGCTTGGTCGGGGTGGAAAACGGGAGGAGCCGGCGAAGGACGAATTCCCTGGAAACTGATTCTGAACATTGGCACCGTGGGCAGACTCCGAGGGAGTCTGCCCACGGTGTTTATGGGGTTATTGGGGCAGGGCGAGGGAGCCGGTGACGGTGAAGGCGGCTTCGGCTTCGGTTTCCCGGGGTTGGGCGCTGCCGAGGGTGAGGTCTCCTTTTACGCCGCCATTGACGCCTTGCCCGCTCCGGCCGCGGACCGGCCGCAAAACCTTGCCGGCCGCGGAGGAAGCATATCTCAAGAGGCGCTATGGTGACTCTTGCGCCGTTCGGCGAGATCGTGCGAGATGGCGAGGTTCCGCTTCATGGAGATGCCGTAGAAGAGCAGGCTCACCGCGACGGCAAGGAAGGCCGCGCCGGAGTATACCGAGGCGATGAGGCGGATGCCCAACAGGGCGTGTTCCGTCTGCTGGACGTTGGCCTGATAGCCATAGTAGGAGAGAAGCCATGGGGCGATGGCGCCGCCAATAGCCAATCCTGTCCACAGCGCAAAGACCACCGCCGAGATCACCGTGGCGGTAGCGCGGCGTCCCGTCTTCCATTCGCCGTAGTCGGCGACGTCGGCCATCATGGCCCACAGCACGGGGCCGGAGCAGCCGAAGGCGAATTGGCGCGCGACCTCGAGAAGAATGATGGGCACGATGGCGGTGGGCGACAGGAAGAAGAGCGCGCAATTGAAGATGCCCGTCAGCAGCATGCTCCAGAAGAAGAGCGCCCGCCTGCCTATTCGCTTGGTGAAGGCAGTGGAACAGGCGACGCCAATCAGAATCGCCGTCAATCCGAAGCCATTGAACCAACTGTAGAGGAACTGGTTGCCGGAGCAGTACTTGAAGTAGGGCAGCATCATGCTGTTGCGCATGGCCAGGGCGATAAAGTAGAAGTTCGTGACCACGAAGAGCGCGATCCACGGGCCGTTCTTCATCAGGTCGGCCAAGTCCCGCTTCACGGAGGTATTCTGCTGCGGATCGGGCTCAATGCGCTCCTTGGTCACGGCAAAGGCCACCACGAACAGCACGGCGCCGATCACCGA
>JBEKZR010000477.1:0-2563 GCA_049509715.1 Occallatibacter sp.
TGCAGCCGAGGCCGCTGGCGGCGGGGTTGCGTCAGGCTGTTGGGCCGTGCCGGGCTGCTGCGCGGGCGGCGGCTGTTGCGCGAATGCAGTCAGACTCCATGCCAGGCCCATAGCGCCCAAAAAAAACATGGCGCCAGACCGGGCCGTTGCCGCAACGGAGGATGTCTTGTGTGGGCTAACCATACGGAATAACATCGGGAAACCTTTGAGCGCCACTCTAACAGGATTTAGTTCCAGAGTAGCAAAAAGAATCATGTTTGCGCCCCCGCCTGCGGCTTCGACGCCCGCTCAGTCTCCTTTTTGGCCCGGTTCAATGCTTCAATCGCCACAGAATTCGCCGGAACAGTCCCAGAATGCGTCGTGTATCCCGCTTCGTGGGAGCCAGCCTGCGCAGCAGCAGACGCAGGTCGCGCCGGTTTACCGCCCGCATCGAGGACGAGGAGTAGTCTGCGGCCAGCATGGCCTCTTCCACCACCCCGGCCAGAAGCTCCAGGTCGCCGGAGGATGCGGCGAGGCTCCGCTCCTCTGCCTTGTCCGCAGCCTGCGCGATCCCAATCTCGGGCGCGGATGCCTGGGACAGGAAGGCTCGGGAGGCCAGCTCATAGAGGCAAACGGCCACGGCCTGGCCCAGGTTCATCGAGGGCTGGCGCGAATCAGTGGGGATCTCGACCAAAAAATGACAATATGAAAGATCTTCCCGCGTCAGTCCGTGTTTCTCCGGCCCGAAGACCAGGACCACTCGTCCTCCGCGCACCAGTTCCCGCCGCACGGCCGGAGCCAAGCCGGGCAGCGAAACCACCGGCTGCTCCGGCTTGCGATAAGTTAGGGTTCCCGTGCCCGCTACCAGTGTGCCATCAGCCACAGCGTCGGCCAGTGACGCGCTCTCCTTTGCGTTTTGGAGTAGCTCTGGGGCGCCGACAGCCGATCGCGCCTCGCGCCAGTGCGGCGCGTAGGGCGCCACCACCGTCAGCCGCGAGAAGCCGAAGTTGGCCATGGCCCGCGCCACCGCTCCTATATTGAGCGGGTTGCGCGGCGAGACGAGCACCACCTCCAGGCGGTCGCGTTGGTCTTCAGGGAGCAAGTGATGATTGTAGAGCAGGGCGCGGCAATTGCCGCCGCCTTGAAGCGGAGCGCCGCGACGATCGGCCGGGAGTTGGCGCGGGAGAACGGCGGAGGAGGCCGAAGCTGCCCAGGAAGTCCCGGCCGCCCAGCCCGCAGCCGAACAAGCCGTAGCCGAATAGCTCCAACCCGCCTCTAACCCACACAGCCTCCCGGTTCGCCCAGGGGCTGGGGCGTCTCCAGCAAGTTACCCCACCATCGCCAGCGGCCGGCTTCTGTCGGTGCGCAGGGTGGGCACGGCGGCCAGCAGACTGCGCGTGTAAGGGTGCTCCGGCGCGGTGAGCAGGCGCGCGCAGGGTCCCGTCTCCACAATCTGACCGGCGCGCATCACTGCAACGCGGCTGGCTATCTGGCCCACCACGGCCAGGTCGTGGGAGATGAACAGCATGGCCAGCCCATGCTGCCGCTGCAGGTCCTTGAGCAGATCCAGCACCTGCGCCTGCACGGTCACGTCCAAAGCGGTGGTAGGCTCGTCGGCGATCAGCAGACGGGGCCGGTTGATGAGCGCCATGGCGATGAGAATGCGCTGCCGCTGCCCGCCCGAAAACTGGTGCGGATAGTCGCCGTAGCGGCGCGCTGCCTCGGGAATCCTGACCGCCTCCAGCGCGGCGATCGCTCTTCGTTTTGCCTCTCGTCCGGTCCATGAAGGGGAATGCGCCGCTGCGCTTTCCGCCACTTGCCGGCCGATTTGCATGACCGGATTGAGCGCCGTCATCGGCTCCTGGAAGATGATGGCGATCTCGCGGCCGCGCAGCCGCCGCAGAGCCGCGGTCGGCTGCCGCAACAGGTCAATCAAGCCGCCGTGGGCGCTCTCATCCCTCTTATCCCCGGGTGCGTCATCGAAGCCGCCGGCCCCCGCGCTCCGCCACAGAATCTGCCCCGCAACCTGCGCGGCCGGCCCCAGCAGGCCCAGGATCGCCAGCGCCGTAACGCTCTTGCCCGACCCCGACTCGCCCACCAGCCCCAGCACCTCACCCTCATCGATTTGCAGGCTGACGCCGCGCACGGCCTCCGCCGCTCCAAAGCGAATCTGCAAGCCGCGAATATCCAGCAGAGCGCCCATGCAGCAATCGTAGCGCATGGGCAGCTGGAGCGTGGACGTTGCGAACTCAACGAAAGTCGGTGGAGCAGGCAAGGGCACGATTTCAGTTGCGACACTGTAGTGCAAGCTCGTGGATTTCGGCAAACCTGGGCAAAACTCCCAACATCTCAAGGCAAGCACGTGCCAGGGAGCGCTTCCCACTCTCCCACACCCCCGGCTACTGCGGCGGACAGTTATCCAGGTTTGCGAATCAGGCCCTTGTTGCATCCGGATAGAATTATGGCGAGTCACAGCCAGAACCTTGAGCCCTGACCTCTTCCGCTCATCTGGCCGTATGATGAATAAGACTGCCTGGGAAGGCAAGCGTGGCAGAATTGTTGCCGCAGAAGGTGCTGATGAAGT
>JBEKZR010000478.1:0-2561 GCA_049509715.1 Occallatibacter sp.
CAGCCGTCGTCCTATGCGGTGACGGTTTCGGCCCCATCGACAACCACGCCCGGCATTGCCACGGTCATCGACTACTCCGGCGATTCGGTGTTGGCCATTGCGCCCATCGGTCCCGGCCCGACTACCTTTTCCTTGGACGCATTTGGCGCCTATGGCTTCACCGTCAATAGCGACGGGACCTTGAGCAATTTCCCGGTTTCCCCCTCTCTGCAGGCCAAGCAGGTGTCTTATCTCACGCTGCCGAGTACGGCAGAGCCTGTGAACTTGTTCTCGCCAACGAACGGAGTGTGGGTCGCCGATCTCAATGGAAACTTCGTTGACGTTCTCACCGGGATCGTGAGCCCTCAGGTATTCAAGCTGGCCATTCCGGTGGCGCTCACGCCGGTGACTGTCGTGGGTCTGGGCTCTATCGGCCAACGCAACTACGCGATCGGCCAGAACATTCCCAATCCAATGGGCGTGGAGTGCAATACAGCGCCCTCGCCCACGACGATTCCCACCGGTTTGGCGACCCCAATGGAGGTCGCTAGCTATTCGGCTGACACGCCGATACCGTTGGGCCAGTGCCCCGTTTACGCCGTGCAGAGCCCGGACGGAAAGCGATTTTTCGTGCTGAACCGGGGAGACGACACCATTACGGTGATCAACAGCTTTGACAACACGCTGGACGCATGCACTCCGTTCCTCAATCAGAACGGCCAGACAGTGACCTGCCATCCCACTCTGCCACTTTCGCTCACCGCTGTGAAGGCTACGGGCATTACCCCTCCCAACGGAACCAGCGGCATGACCACCATCGCCGGTCCGGTCTATGCCGAGTACAACGCCGCCACCACTCAACTGGTGGTGGCCGACTATGACGGCGGAACCATCAGCGTCATCGACATGAGCCTGGATGAGTACGGCAACGACAGCCCTACCTTCGGCACCACGTATACGATCCCGGTGGGCAACAATCCCGCCAGCGTGACCGTATTGGCAGACGGCAGCCGCGCGTATACGGCCAACCAGACCGACGGAACCGTGACCATCGTAACCCTGAGCAGCCACACGGTGGAAAAGACGCTGCCCGTCATCGGCAACCCCCGCACCGTGGTTTCCACCCAGAATTCGGAGTATGGCAAGGTCTACGTGGCCTCACCGAACAGCCCTTACCTCACCATCCTTCGCACGGATCTTGATATTGTGGACACCACGATTCTGGTGGAGGGCAACATCGTGGATGTGCGCGTGACCACCCAAGCCGGGACGAGAGGCAACATCAACGCCATCAGCCGCATCCCCGGTTACGGCCAGCCCTGTAATCTGCCGCCCAGCCTGGAACCCGCGCCCACCGGCACACAAACACTGTTGCAAGCCTGCCAGGCGTTGCCGTAACGACTTTTGGGACCGGTGCGGATAGAAACGGCCAAAGGAATTCTTCCCGCAAGGGAGATTTCCTTTGGCTGTTTCCGCATCCTCTTCAGAAGGGGCGAGGCGGTTTCTTTTATCGCGTGAATCAATGGAAAAGATGACTGGCAGCGGGAAAATGCGCGTGGATCTTCTGCTGGTGGAGCGGGGTCTGGTTACCAGCCGCGAACGGGCGCGCGCGCTGATCCTGGCCGGGCGGGTTCTGGTGCGGGAACAGAAGGTGGATAAGCCGGGCACGATGGTTCAAGAGGATTCTCCCATCCGGCTGCTGGGCGAGGACACGCCCTATGTGAGCCGCGGCGGGCTCAAGCTGGCGGGAGCGCTGGAGCACTGGCAGATCACCGTAAAAGGCCGCGCTTGCCTGGATGTGGGAGCCTCTACCGGGGGATTTACCGATTGCCTGCTGCAGCACGGTGCCGCGCACGTGACCGCCGTCGATACCGGATTCGGCCAGATTGCAATGAAGCTGCGCAACGATCCGCGCGTGCGGCTGCTGGAGCGCACCAACGCCCGTTATCTTGCCAAGGGAACGCTGGAAGAGGGACGGGGCGCGGGCGCGCCGGCGCTCACGCTGCTGGCGATGGACGTGTCGTTTATTTCGGCGACACTGCTGCTGGAGCCGGTCTTTGCCGCCGCGCCGGGACTCACAGAGGCCGTCATCCTGGTCAAGCCGCAGTTTGAGGCGGGGCGCGAGCACGTGGGCAAGCGAGGAATCGTGCGCGATCCCGAGGCCCATCAACTGGCGATCGACAGAGTGGCCGATTGCGTCCGGTCGCTGGGCTGGGAGGTGGCGGAGACGATTCCCTCGCCGATTACCGGGACGGAGGGCAACCGGGAGTTCCTGCTTTATGCGCGGCGGCCTTGAGTTCAGAACCTGGCTACGCGCGCCGGTGGAACTTTTTCCCGGTCCCATCCGGTACACTGAGACCGCATGGATCACGTCGCTATTGTTTGCAAATCGCAGAAGGAAGAACTGACCCGGCTTCTGCCGGAGCTTATCGGTTGGCTGTGCCAGCATGGTTATGAGCCGCTGCTGGACCTGGAGGGCGGCCAGTACACCACGGCCGCGCCGGCAGTGGACCGGACGGAGATGCCCCGCTGGGCGCCGGGGCTGGTGATCGTATTGGGCGGCGACGGAACGCTGCTCTCCG
>JBEKZR010000479.1:0-2557 GCA_049509715.1 Occallatibacter sp.
GCATGCTGGAGAGCCTTGCC
This sequence comes from Occallatibacter sp., assembly GCA_049509715.1. Taxonomy (GTDB): domain Bacteria; phylum Acidobacteriota; class Terriglobia; order Terriglobales; family Acidobacteriaceae; genus Telmatobacter. Next base: position 21 of record JBEKZR010000479.1, read on the forward strand.
GATATGGTTTCCAGCCTGTTGGAACTACGCAGGCTGCGCAAAGCCTTCGCCAAGCGCGGGTTGCGGCGGTCACGCGTTGCGAGCGCCCCCAAAAGGTGGCCCTCCGGACCAGACCTGCGCCGCGCCCTTGACGAGCGCGAGTTTGTGCTCCACTACCAACCCGAGGTCGATCTCTCCATGCGCAAGATTGTTGGCCTGGAGGCGCTCATCCGCTGGGCTCACCCCGAGCGGGGACTAATCCCTCCCATGGACTTCATTCCGCAGGCCGAAGAAAGCGGGCTGATCCTGCCCATCGGCGACTGGGGGCTTGCCGAGGCCTGCAACCAGATTCGGAAGTGGTGCCAGGAGGATCCCCGCCACGGCTCGCTGCGGGTCTGCGTCAACCTCTCCGCGCGCCAGTTCTCCCGCGAAGGACTGGCTGACCATGTCGAGGCGTTGCTGCTCCAATCCGGCATCTCCAGCCACCAACTCGGTCTCGAAATGACCGAGTTCAGCCTGATTCCTAACGTGCATACTGCCATGGAGGTGCTGGGCAGCCTGCGCAGGCTCGGCGTCTCCCTGCTGATGGACGACTTCGGCACTGGCTACAGCTCGCTCAACCACCTGCATTCCTTTCCCTTCGACGTGCTCAAGATCGACCGTTCCTTCGTTGGCCGCATGACCGACGGAGACCAACCCCTGCAAATCGTCCGCACCATCATCGAACTGGCCCGGGTGCTGGGGATGGATGTGGTGGCCGAAGGCATAGAGACTCGCGAACAGTACCGTCTGCTGCGGCAGTTGGGCTGCCGCTTCGGGCAAGGTTTCCTGTTCGCGCGCCCCATGAGCGCCGATACCGTGACTCAGTTATTGCGGCTTCCTGGACGGATACTCCCCGACCCAGAGGCATGCGAAGCCGTTTGCGACTGACCGCGCGCAGCTTTGCTTCGGCGACCAGGTGAGCGGTTTCATTTTGGGACTGGCAACAGGCGTTTCCTTATCCGAAATCTGCCTGGCATTCCGCAGGGAAAAATCCCCACGCTTGCGGCCACCCTAGGAGTATCTTCCAAGCCATGCAGCAACCGGCAGAAAGATCCGGGGCCCCCGCCGATTCGGGGTTCCTGGCGAACGGTTCTTGTTCGACGGGTTGTGGGGACGAGTCTTTGTCGCGGGGGTGGAGATTCGCGCCCTCCCCCACTTCATCCAGCTTTGCGAGCATGCTGGCTGCGCTGGCCGCGCCCGCGCCCGCCGCGGCGGATCGCGGTCCCACATGGAGCGACGACGGTCTTGAAGACGACGTTGCGACACTCAGCTACGAGCATGCCTTGCGCGCTCACGCGCGCTACCGGCCGGTGGATGACGACGATCGTTCGCTGACGCAGATCGCCGATCCTGGGCCAATCAGAAACCGTGAGTCGCTGCCCGCGGCTGCCATCCCCACCGCTCCTGCGGCAACCCCGTATGCGGCTGTTCCAACCAGCGTATACGCTGAACCCGAGGCCGCCCGGGGTCTGGCCACGGAGCTTGATCGGACTCTGAAATGCGCCAGCATCACCATCCGGCTCAGCAAAGCGGAATGCGCGCAACTACACAGGCGCGCCGCGGAAGCCGGGCTCACCGTCTCGGCCTACCTGCGATCCTGCACCTTTGAGGCCGAATCGTTGCGGACGCTGGTGAAAGAAACGCTGGCCGAGCTACGGTCAGCCGCATCCAAGGGGAAGCAGACGTGCTCCGCCCCTCCACGGCGCTCCTGGTTCCAGCGGCTGCTGCAGGCCGCTAGATGGGATGCGGAGTGGTGCTGTGGGCGTCGGTGACGTTGTCGGGCGTATCTGTGACAGATTTGCCCTCTTTGTAGGCGAACTTCTGGTACCGGGCGCCGACCTTGCGGATCACATCCTGCCAGCCGTCATCCCAGGTAACGCGCGCCTCGCCGTCTACGTAAGCCCATTTGCCGTGTGTGCCGCCGATCGACTTCCGAGCGTCGCCATCGTCATAGAGAGTGATGAAGAAATTGCTTCCCGCTCCATCGCCAACTTCCCACTTTCCCAGGAAACGGCCGCGTGACGGCAACAGGGAGTTGGCCGTTCCCGTCTCATCGGACGCGGCAGTTGCCGCGGGAAACTCTACCCGTTCAATATCGGAGAGATTAAAGCTCTGCCGGTGGCCATCCTTGAAGACGATCACGATCGTGCCCGAGCCGCTCTTGGGAGACGGAGGCGTCTTGGCAAAACCGCCTGAAACGGCAAGACAGAGCATTGTGGCCAAGCCGGCAACGCTGACGAACTTACGCATGGGATTCTCCTTTGCAATCACCGGCGCGACGGCGATCGATTCCCCACCGCGCCAATCTCATCTACGCGGCCCACGCGTCAATTGTTCCCGGAAATCCGTATATCTCGTGAGAAATGAGGGTTAACAGGCCCTAACGCACTCTGAAAGCTGAAGCGCCCCATGCCTACTCCACTTCCAGCACCAGGCACTTCAGGTATTCGGTCTCCGGCAGATTCAGCACCACCGGATGGTCGGGAGCTGCGCCGCGGCGCTCCAACAGGCGCACA
>JBEKZR010000048.1:0-14973 GCA_049509715.1 Occallatibacter sp.
GACCACGATGATCAGGATGATCTTGACCGCGCTGGGGCCGGAACTGGCTGCCGGAGCGGCTGGTTGGGCAGGCGCAACAACTGCGGCGCCGGCGGCCAGCGGTGTGCCACATGCCGTGCAAAATTGTTTGTCGGGGGATACTTCAGCTCCACATTTCGCGCAGAAGCTAGCCATGATGATCTCCTTGTCGTTCAGTCCGCATCCGGGACTCCCATGTTGCTTTCCCGGCTACGAGCCAATATACCTCAAGATGCTCACTACAGGCTTGTCATTTTCTATGCGTTTCCAGCCCCAGGACCCGGTAAGGCCGGAAGAGGCCGTCTCTGGGACACAAACGCCGGGTATCTCCTTATATTCAAACGAGTTCTACGGTGACTTTCCTTCGCCGTCCAAGTTGGTTTTGCCCTCAAAGAAATCAGCGCAAGCGCATAAGTGGTGGAATTGCCAACGGGCGTTTTTCAAACCCTCAGGTCGCAAATTCGCTACAATTCTGAGTCTATGGATGAACAACAGCAGGAGACCGTCTCTGTCGAGTTCGCGGTGGGCATCGGCGAGGGCAAATTCACCGCCACCGCGGTCGTGCCCGCCGGCCGAACCAACCTCACCCAAATCCTGCCCGTCCTGCAGTCGCTTGACGACTCGCTGATAGGCGGCGTCACCACGCAGTTGGCCGAGTCCGGCCTCACCGTCTCCTGCAAGGCAGGCTGCGGCGCCTGTTGCCGCCAGATGGTGCCCCTCAGCATTTTCGAGGCCGAGGCCCTGAGCGCCTGGATTCGCACCCTCCCCGAATCGCGCCAAGAGGAACTCGCAGCACGCTTCCATCAAGCGCTCCTCAAGCTGGCCGCCGCCGGCCTCATCGACCGCATGGTCAACGAAGATTGGCTGGCCGAAACCGAATCCGCCCGCCAGTTAGCCCTCGACTACTTCTACCAGCGCGTCCCCTGTCCCTTTCTCGAGGATGAGTCCTGCTCCATCCATCCCATCCGACCGCTGATCTGCCGCGAATACCTGGTAACCTCTCCGTCTCAATACTGTGCGGATCCGGCCACCTTGCAGGCCGCCCCGGTCCACCTGCCGCTCAACTTTTCCCGCATCCTGAATGCCATCGGCGCGGAAGTCGAACGGGATTCGCGCGGCTGGATCCCGCTTGTTTTTCTCTTTGCCTGGATGAAGAGCGGCGCCCGCCCCGGCGAGGCAGTAGCCGGCGCCGGTCCGCAGGTGCTGTATGAATTTGTAAAGCGGATAGGCCAGGCCCGAAGCCCCTTGCCCGCCGCCGATCCTTCACCCTCTGCATCGGCCGGGATTTCTCATGCTCCGGGGCCTCCCTGCAAGGGGATCGATGGGCCGTAACCCAGCATTAAGTTGGCCGAAATCCTGATGGCAAACCCTCCAGCTTGAGAATCCGCTCTGGCCTTATTGGGTTGCGAAGGAATCGCCCATGATGCCGCGGCCCATGATCTCCTTGTCGGTCCAGCCAGCATTTCCGGCGGGGTTGTAGGTGGTGACCGTCATTCCCACTCTACTGGACATGAAACAGAAGCCCGACAGGCCCGGTTTTTTCGGATTGGCGTGCGCTTCCCAGGCCATGCCGGAGGCAGCGAGTGTGTAGGTGTAGTTGGGATCGACTTTGGGGTCGAACTTCAAATGTTCGACATGCCTGCCATTGGCGACGACCGATCCCGTCAAAAGCTGGTCCAATGTGCAGACGTGTTGCGCGCTGAGCTGGCAATCGCGCTCGATATTCTCAATGGCGGTGAGGAACATGAGCACGATCTGCTCTTCCCGCTTCAGTTTGATAGGACCGTGGCGTCATCGGCGTCAACTTTGGCTTTGGTGGCAAACGGACCCGTGCTGGGCGCAGCGGCGCTCGTGTTGGCCGAGCCGGCGCTGGAGGTGGTCCCGGAGGCGGTGGGCTTGCCTTCTAGGAAAATCAAGATCACGGAGTCTGAGGATGATCCCTGCGATCCGCCTCGTGAAGGTGAGTTCGCAGAGGGCGGAATCTGTCATTTACCGCTGCTACTTTTGTCGAAAGCTTATCGAAGCGCGTTTGGTGAGCGGCACGAGTTGGAAGAATCGGCGAATGGCATCCGCACGGCGCGGCGTCCTATGCTCTTTTCCTTTGCTGCCCGAGAGTGGATAGATGCAAACAAGGCTCGGTGGAGCAATGCGAACATCTCAATCCAGGAGTTGAGCGTCAAACACCTCTCCGGTTACTTTGCTTCAATGCTGCTCATTGATCTCACGCCGGAAGATATTGGGAAATACCAGGGCTTGCGTCAGAAACAGAAAGCGTCAAACCGCACCATCAACATGGAAGTATCGACGCTGCACATGATCTTGCAAGCTTCCCGTCTCTGGAGCGCGCTGGCCGATGATCTGAAGATGCTCCCCGAGCGCAAGGATGTAGGCAGGGCATTGACCGCAGATGAGGAAAAGCGACTCCTTGAGGCGTGCAAGAAGAGCCCCCGAGCCTGTACACTGCCGTTGTGGCCTTCTGTAATACCGGACTGAGGAACGCTGAACTGCGCCGAGCTAGGTGGTCCCAAGTGGACTTGATGCGGTCGGAGTTCCAGGTCGGCAAATCGAAGACAGCCAGCGGGGAAGGGCGAATTGTTCCCCTAAACCTAGCGGCACTCGGAGTCCTCAAGGAGTGGCGCAGCCGCCGGCCTGATGTGCAGCCCACGGATTTCATCTTCCCGAGCGAAAAGCTCCTGTACAAGGGCTAGGGTGCTGCTGAGACCGGCAAAAAGACCAGCTACGCAGTCAATCCCTCAAAGCCGTTGGGTGCCTGGAAGCGTGCATGGAGTTCCGCCAAGAAACAGGCCGGCGTGGAATGCCGCATTCACGATCTACGCCAACACTTTATTTCAGCCCTGGCACAGACACAGACACCGGACGCAACTATTCAAGCTATTAGCGGCCATCTGAGCCGTAAGATGCTTGAGCATTACAGCCACGTGCGGCTGGAGGCGAAGCGGCGCGCGGTCGAACTCCTCGACTCGCAGAGACAACTGCAAGTCCACTAAGGGCCCGGCGGCCCGATTATTGAGGGTGATCCCCACAATTTCCCCCACAGTGGGGGTCACCTGAGAAGAATCAGAAATATAAGTTGTTGATTTTAAATGGTCGGGGCGGAGGGATTTGAACCCCCGACCCTCTGCTCCCGAACCAGTTTTCGGCATTTGTTGAAAGCTGTTGAAATTGCGTGAAATTAACTAATTTAGAATGAATGCGTTGCGGCCATGTTGTTGAAAGTTATGGTTCTGAATTGATCCGGGCGCATGCCCTGCGCCCTTTTGTGAGACAGCTGTGTAGTCGACAGTTCGCCGTTCGCTGCCAATTGTTGGCCGAACAGAGGCCCTTGTGACAGAACTGAGATGGGCGAGGAAAGCGGAGGCGGGCTCTGCTGGAGAGCAACCCACCAAGGTATACCTCGCTGAAACTCATTTCGATGAGTGGCCGGGGTAGGCTTCGCGCCTGCCCCGGTTAAGTCCTACTGCTTCTGACCATCGGAATAGATTTCCCGATGCCTCAAAAAACTCATGCTCGTCGAGAACAGCCAGCGCAGGCACGCTTTATTCAGCGGAATGCTGTATTCCGCGGCGATCATATGTAGTACTGCCGCTCACTTTCTGGCTCGTTAATTCATTCATATCAGCCTGTATTCCTCAGCCCCGCCGCGATACCGCTAATGGTAGCGGCGATGGCGCGGTTGACCTCTGGTGTCTCTTGACCGGCTCGTTTGCGGCGCAGTAGATCGACTTGAATGAGGTGCATTGGATCGACGTAAGGGTTGCGCAGCCGGATGGAGCGGGCTAACACCGGATTGGATTCGAGTAACTCCTTCTGACCGGTGATTGCGAGCACGGCGCGCACGGCGCGATGGAATTCTGCTTCCATCATGGAGAAAATGCGTTCGCGCAGCACGGAGTCCTCCACCAGTGAAGAGTAGAGTCGCGCCGTCGCCAGATCCACCTTGCCCAGCGCCAGTTCCACATTGCGCAACAGATCGATGAAGAGGGGGAGCTCGTGGGCCATGATTTGCAGCAATTCAAGCGACTTGGGGCGCTCAAGGAATTCGCCCAGCGCAAAGCCCACGCCAAACCAGGCCGGCATCAGCAGCCGCGACTGCGTCCAGCCGAAGACCCAGGGGATGGCGCGCAGGTCGTCGAGATTGGTTGACGCATTGCGCCGCGGCGGCCTGGACCCGATCTTGGCCTGCTCCAACTCGGCTACCGGAGTAGATTGCTCGAAGTAAGCGACCACGCCGGGATCGTCGAGAATATGAGCCCGGTAATATTGAAATGCGATGATGGAGAGTTCGTTAAGCGCCGCCTCCCACTCGGGTTTGAGCAGGCCGGTGAAATGGCCTTGGGGGTCGCGCGCATTGGGTCTTGCCAGCGCGTCGAGCGAGGCGGCGATCATCAGCTCCAGGTTGCGCTCTGCCAACACCTCGTCCGAGTACTTGAAATTGAGCACCTCGCCCTGTTCGGTGATCCGCAACTGGCCTTCAAAAGAGTTCATTGGCTGGGCGAAGATGGCGCGGTGCGTGGGCCCACCACCCCGGCCCACCGTGCCGCCGCGACCGTGAAAGATGCGCAGCTTGACACCGGCTTCGCGGGCCACGACGTGCAGGTCGCGATGAGCGCGGAATATCTCCCATGTGCTGGTCAGCATGCCGCCGTCTTTGTTGGAATCGGAGTAGCCAAGCATGACCTCCTGCCAGTTGTCCCAGGTAGCCATCAGCTTGCGATAGTCGGGACGGCTCCACAGCTGCCGGCAGACGGCGGGAGCGTTGCGCAGGTCTTCGATGGACTCAAAGAGCGGTACCGGCATGAGGCCGGGGTCGCGATCCGCGCCTTCGACACGCACGCCTCCCAGCCTCGCCAATCGCACCACCGTCAGCACGTCTTCGACGGTCGATGCGCCGCTGATTACATATTGGCGTACTGCTTCGGGCGAGCAGCCGCTTTTTATTTCGGCCACGACGCGGAAGGTCTCAAGCACGCTGGAAGTTTCATCCGAGAGTTCACCGGGCAGCGTTGCCGCGGCAGTGTCGGCAATGGCGTCCCGCAATGCAACGGCATGAACCCTGGCATGTTGGCGAATGTCGATTGTGTGCAGGTGCAGTCTAAAGGCGCGCACCTGCAAAATCAGCGGGTCGACGAGCGCGCGCGCAATGCGCAGCCCGCGATTGGTAGCCAGCGACGCACGCAGAGCTTCCAGATCGTCGATGAAATCCAGGACGTTACAGTAGGCGGGCAGGGCCTGGGCCAGCTTGTCGAGCCGGTGCCGGTTGCGGGAGAGCGTATAAGGCATGGCGGGCAGCTTTGCGCCAGATGGCAGCTCGTCAGCCGCTTCCAGGGTTCGCTGCAAACGCGCCTTGAGACAGATCGCGAAGCGCCGGTAGTATTCAAACTCGTATTGCTCCGCAAAGACCTGCGCCTGCGGCGTATGAACAAGCGCAATGTAGGCCTCAAGCCTCTGGAGCAGCGCGCCGCTGATGGCAATCTGCTGGGTGCTGGTGGTAACCAGGTCGATGATTTCATCCAATTGCCGCTGGTAGTAGAGCAGCAGATGACCGCGCGCTAGCTGAATTGCGTCGCGTGTGACGCCTGGGGTGACGTAGGGATTGCCATCGCGGTCCCCACCAATCCAGGAGCCGAAGTTGAGCACCAGCGGCAGTTCGTGCGCCTCGATCTCCAGGCCATAGGCGGCGCGCAAGGCCCCGGCTATCTCGCGATAGAGGCTGGGCAGGGTGGCGAAAATCGAGACGTCGTAGTAGTCCAAGCCCATCTTAATCTCGTCGTAAACAGTGGGCCGACGCGAGCGCACTTCGTCGGTCTGCCAGAGACTGGTGATCTCGGCACGGATGGCCTCTTCAAGACGCGCCATTTCCTCCGTGTGAAGAGGAATGCGGTCAAGCGCGGCCAGAAGCTCACCGATGCGCCGCCGTTTGACGAGTACCGACCGGCGCGCCACTTCAGTCGGATGCGCGGTGAAAACGGGGACAATCAGGACGCGCTTGAGCGTCTCCAAAGCTTCCTGAGCGCTAATGCCCACGCGCCGCATCTTGCTCAGCGTGCCCATGAGCGACCCACGCTGGCGGTTAGCCTCGCCGCTCAAATGCAGGGCTGTACGCCGGCGCTTACGGTGGTTGGTCTCCGCCAGATTGATGAGTTCAAAGTAAAATGCGAAGGCGCGAGCGAGCAGAATCGACTGCTCGACCGGCAGCGAATGCACCAACTCGAGCGCGGTGGCAGCCTGCTGCTCGGCCTCTTCGCCACGTCCCGCGGCTTCGGAGTCGCGGCGGCGAATCGTGCCTTGGCGTAAGGCTTCGACCTGGGAGAAGAGCTCGTCTCCAGCCTGCTCGCGCAGTACCTCTCCAAGCAGCGTGCCCAGCGATCGTACATCGCGGCGCAGCGGAGCCTCCTTCAGCTCACCGGATTGCGCCTCAAGTTCAGCGAGGCGTCCGCTCCAACTCTCAGGACTCCATAAAAGTGCCATCGCCTATTTAGGATGCACGAATGCATTTAAGGATTCCAATGGTTGCGATTGCTCGACGATTGCATTGGCGATTTAGCGTAAACCGGGGATCAACGTTGGCCCAACGAATGATGCAGCACGTAAAAACCCACTGATCATCTTAGGATTCCGCAGATCTGTAGCGACTTTGTGACACAATGTTCCAGTCTCAAAGCTTCAAGGCGTCACAGTGAAGGTCCCCACGGTTTGGAGCGTGGCCGCGTTGTCCGAGTCGCCCAGGTAGACCGTGTAGATTCCCGTCCCGAGTGTCCAGGCGTTGCTGCCTGTATCCCAATACGACAGCGGATGCGAAGAGTCGTTCTCATCGACTTCAATGGTGACGGATTGCGAAGCTCCTGGCTGCAATGGGACTTTCCGCCATCCCACAAGGCGCCGCGGCGGCTCGTTGAGCGATGCCGGAAGCCCGAGATAAAGCTGCGCAACCTCCGATCCAGCAACGGCGCCCGTATTGGCGAGCGTAAACGAGACCTGAACGTTGGGGTTCGACGCCGATGAGAGGTTATTCGCCAGGCTGGCATTGGTGAACGAGAAGGTGGTGTACGAAAGCCCGAAGCCAAAAGGAAAGAGCGGCGTCAGCCCCTGGGAATCGAACCATTTATATCCCACGTTATAACTCTCGATGTAATTCACATTGAAAGGTGTTACATCGTCGGGAGGTTGGGGAATGACCGGCCGGGGCAACTGCGCATCCGATGCCGGAAACGTAATCGGCAGCTTTCCGGAAGGATTGACGACGCCGAAGAGCAGATTGGCGATGGCCGGCCCTCCGTTCTGGCCAGGGAACCAGGCTTCAAGAACCGCTGAAACCTGGCTGAGCCACGGCATCAGGACGGGTCCGCCGCTCTCGATCACGACGATGGTGTGGGGGTTGGCGGCCGCAACCGCGGAGACGAGAGCGTCCTGATCGATGGGCGTAGCGTCCACGTAATCCGTAAGCCCCAAGGTTGTCTGGTCCATGCCCTCGCTGCCCCAGTTATTCACAAAGACGATTGCCACCTGCGACGAGGCAGCGAGGTTGGCGGCGACATCGGCGTCAGAACCGTCAGCATACTGGACATGAGCGTTGGGCGCCACGGCCTGAATTGCCTTGAGCGGTGAAGAGGGATCCCAGGTGACGGTGGCCCAGCAGGGCGGACACGGTTGCGGCCCGGAGATTCCTCCGCCAACCGGATCAACCTGTGCCGAACCGCCTCCCGAAAGAACCCATGTGTCAGCATGGGAGCCGATCACGGCAATCGATTGATTTGAGGAGGCATTGAGCGGCAACTGGCTACCAGAGTTCTTGAGCAAAACCGCGCCCGTCTCCTCGATCTCCTGAGCGATCGCGGCGTCGGCTTGGGCGGGAATAGGCTGGATGGTTAGCGGATAGTCGAAGAGGCCAGCGTAATACATGGCGCGAAGGATGCGGTGCACCATGTTGTCGAACTGGGACTGCGAGACAGCGCCGGAGGCGATGGCCTGACCAAGCGAAGAGAAGTAGAGCTGGTTGGGCTGTTCCTGATCGAGCCCGGCGTTGGGGCCCCCGAAGGTGCTGGTCGTCGCCCACCAGTCGGTCATGACAAAGCCGGGAAAGGACCAATCGGTTTTCAGAATGTCGTTGAGCAGATAGTTGTTTTCGCAGTTGTAGATACTGTTGGTGAGGTTGTACGAGCACATCACCGCCTGGGCGTTCGAATCCTTGACGCTGATTTCAAAGGCCAGCAGATCGCTCTCGCGGCCGCCGCGTTCGTCGATGACCGCGTTGGCGGTCATCCTGCCGCTCTCCTGGTCATTGAAGCTGAAGTGCTTCATCATGCCGACGATGTGCTGGGCCTGGATAGCAGAGATATGCGCGGCGTTGATTTTTCCCGCGAGGATGGGATCTTCTCCCTTGGTCTCAAAGGTTCGCCCGTCGCGCGGTTCGCGTCCGGTGAGATTCACGTTTCCGCCGGTATTGACATTCAACCCGTAGTCAGCGAGTTCGATGCCGATTACCGATCCATACTTGGCGGCTTCGTTCAAATCCCAACTGGCGGCGTTGGCAATAGCCGAGGGCAGCGCAGTCGCCTGCCCCGCGTCGGCGCTGACCCCGACGCTGCCATCAGAGATATAGAGGGCCGGAATGCCCAGGCTGGGAATGCCCGGCACCCATCCGCCAGCGCCCATAGGAACGGTGTAACCGTAGGTCAGGTTGGTGGTCACACCTCCCATCACCATCTGCAGCTTTTGGTCCTGCGTCATCTGCGCGAGCATGGCGTCGGCCCTCGAATCGGGCTCGGTGGAAGGGGGCGGCGGAGGCTGTTGCGGATTGGAAGCGTTGGTTCCACCGCAGCCGGTCAGGATCGCAGTTGAAATCAGGGCGAATAGGATTTCTGCGCGCCGTGTGAGCTTGTTCGTATTCTTCATTTGGTGGACTCCTTGCGGGAGCGGGGAGCGCCCGCGCAATAGGATTAAAACTCCGCGTTGATTCCCACGCTGGGGGTGATTGACAGGAGGCTACTGCGTCCCGCTTCGAGGTAGCCGGCCTGGACTTCATCGGGAACGAATCCCCAATACAGCAGATTGGAGTGGTCGGTAAGGTTGGTGATTTCGCCATAGATCGTGAATTTTGAATGTTTGCGGTAGAAAGCTTTGTTTATTCGCGCGTCGAGCCGGAAATAGGCCGGCATGCGGACCTGATTCGGCGTGGCGGTGAGGGGAAAATACCAGTCACCTTCGTATCCGACAGGCGGCCCGAGATAGCCGGTGATGGGAAAGCCGCTGCCGTACCGCGCGTTGGCGCTGAGGTTAACCGATGCGCCGACGCGATAACTCGCAAAGACATTCAACGTGTGGCGCTGGTCGTAGTCGCCCCAGAAATGCGCGCCGGTGGTTGCGTCGGTGAACCGCGAGTAGCCGAGCGTATAGGCGATCCAACCGGTCAGGCCGTTGTCACTGCGGCGCTGGACGATAAACTCCAGCCCGCGCGAGTAGCCGCGCTGCGAGTTGGCCAGAACGGGTCCGAGTTGCGGAAAGAGGATGGCTCCATAATCGGCCAGACGGAATTGGCTGGCGGCGGAATAGATACCGTCGCTTGCCTGACAATCGTAGGCTTCCAGGCGCACCCTTAATCGTTCGTTCAAGAATTGCTCAATAGCCACCGAGGCCTGGTTGGAGCGCTGGGGTCTGAGATTGGGCGTTCCGAATTCGCCAAAGAGATCCACAAGGTCAGGAAACTGGGAGTACTGGCCGGCGGCCAGGGTAAGCCTGGTTTGAGCTAATGGAGCGATCGACAAGCTCAACCGCGGCAGGAAGAGATTTGCGTCGTTCTGGCTGAAATGGTCCCAACGTCCGCCCGCGACCAAGTTGATTCGCTTATCGGCGAAGGAGAGAGCATCCTGGAGATAGGCGCCGGGTTGGGAAACGCTCTTAGAAAACGACGCGCTCTGGATAAGCGTGCTTGAAAAGGTCTCGGTGGTGTAGTTCCACGGCTCATTTTTCACGTAATCGCGATTGAGGAGGCGGTAGATGCCGCCGGCCTCGAAGACATTGTGTTTGCCGAGTTGGCCGGTGAAGTCTTCGCGATAGCCGGTCTCCAAGCCGTTGGACCGCTCAAGCAATTCCTGGCCGATATCCGTGTCGTTCGCCGAATCAATGGAGGCATAGAACTGCGCCCGTGAAATCGCCACCGGGTTAGACCATATCCAGCGCGCGCTGGCGAGGGCGCTGCTGCTGGTGGCGTCCTTGAGCTGATCGTAGCCCAGAACGCTTGAGTCGTCCAAAGATACACTGGTTTCGCCGTAGATACCGCTGAGGAGAATCTTGTTGTGCGCATCGGGAGCGTAGGAGAGTGTACCGTGAGTGTCGTAAAAACTCAGTCCGAAGCCAACGTTTCTGCCCACCAGGAGACCCACGTAATCCTTGCGCGCCGAAGCCAGCCACGTGGCTTTCTTGCCCGCGCCGATCGGACCTTCGGCACTCGCGGTTGCCGCAACAAAGCTGACATCGGCGCGATACGAAGTGCGGCTGGAGTCGCCTTCGCGAGTATCAACGTCGAGAACGGAGCCAGTGAAGTCGCCATATTGCGCGGGAACATTGCTGCTGAGTAGCGCCACCGAGTCCAGGAATCCGCTTTGCAGCAGGCCGATGGAGAAGGCGTTGCCGCGGTCGTCAAGGATGTCGTGAAAGGGATTGGTAAGCAGCGCGCCGTCAACGAAGACGCCGATCTCCGAGGGACCGGCTCCGCGCACCGCGAATTGCGAGTAGGCGTCGTTGTTGGCGGCGACGCCCGGCAAGGATTCGACCGAGCGCATCGGGTCGTCGAAGAGCACCGAAGCCAGGTTTTTAAGCTCCGTGTTGGTGATGGACTGTTCGACTGGCGCTTCAGAGTGCACCTGAGAAAAGGGGCCAGCGTTGACGCGCACGCTTTCCGTGCGTCTAAGCGCATCCTGGCCCAGCAGCAGCTGCACGTCATTTGTAATGCCCGCTTGCAAGTCGAGTTTTTCCCGGAGAAGTTCGAATCCTACCGCGCTGACGTAAAGATCGGCCCTGCCCGGAAGCACGTCATCGATCTGGAACTCGCCAGTCGCCGATGTGACCGTCTTCAGATGCTGGCTGCGGATAGCCACCAGGGCCTTGGCGATGGGCTCGCCGGATTTGAGATCGATGACTTTGCCGCGGATGCTGGTCAGTGGAGGCAATCGGATGGGGAGGCGAAGATTCATCCCCGGGCGAAGCTCAATTCCGGCAACTTGAAAACGCGGAAATCCCTCGCCATCAACGGTGACGGTGTAGACGCCGGGCGGAAGCAGCGGGATGAGGAAACCTCCTTTGGCATCGGCATTGACGTTCCTTTCAAGGCCGGTGCCTTCATTGGCCGCCGAAACGTTCGCGTGGGGCACAGCGGAGCCGTGGGCATCGGTCACCGTTCCCGAAAGATCCGCGACTGCCTGCCCATCCTGCGCGCGCGCAGTAACACACACGAGCAGCATGCAGACAACGATCAGGAAATGACCTGCGATGCCGCGAACTTCCCGTTCTCTTGCCAACATGGTTCGCTCCTTGCCTTAAAACGCCGTTTATCCAGGTCTGCGCGCCGGTCCGGATCGCAACAGGTGTCCGCTTGTTATGGGCTCGGCTTTGTATTCTGCCCGGGTTCCACGCACTCGCCGCCGGCCTGTTTCTCAATCCAGCAGGCAAGCTCTTCTGTTTCCATCACGGACTCTCGAAACTCCGCGGCGCGAATGGAGACGGGAGATTCGACGCCCATGCTGATGCCAAAGGCAGACTGGATCGCCTTGTCATTGCGCAAAGCCGCCTCGAGCACCCGGTCGATGGCCGGTGATAGCTTCGCCGGCGGCGGACTCTCAGCGGGCGGCGGAAGTCCCGCGAAGAAGATGGGGTCAAGCTCGAGCTTTAGCCGTCTCGTGCTTTGCTCCACTTCCTGCGCGTGTGCGGCCACCATCGCAAGGTACTGGCGCCGCGCCGCCGCAGAGAGATTCTCGGCGTTGCCCGAGTTGGCCATTTCCGCGAGGTGCTTGAGCACCCAGGCATGGCGGGCGGCGTTGCTGGAGTTTGCGGAGATCTCCGCAGAAAATCGCATGACTCGTTCGCGCAGTTCCGCTTCGGGAGGCGGCGGAGTCTGGCTTGCCAGGAACTCGCTGATATCCGCCTGCGCGGAAAGGTTGGAGTTGCCGCCAGAGACCCGGGATGTTTCTGCCGCGATGCTGCGCCCAGGGGTGACGGCGCGGCGCAACGCCAGGGAATAGCTCAGGATGTCGATTTGGACCGCGGGATTGGAGCGCACGGGCTTGAGCGCGGTGAGAATCTCCTGCTTACGCGCCTCGTTTTGCACAATGCCCTGCACATGCAGCCTCCCATCGGAGCCCATGCTGACGGTGATCTCGCCGCCCAGCGTCGCGCCAACCTGGTCGAGGAGCCATGTGGTTTCAACCTGCAAGTCCGGCGTTGCCACGGGTTGCTGGCTTTGTTCAGGCGGCAGCAGCGCGGCGTCGCGCTCAAATACGCCGGCCTGCGCTTTCTCCCATGGCTCCTGCTCGTAGCCATCTTCGGCAATCGAGTAATCGTAGACCGCCGTTTGTAGACCCTCTCCGGCCTGCGCCGGCGCAGGCAGTTCGGCAAGCCGGAGGACAATGCCTGTGGCGCGAAGGCCTTTGCTGCGAATCGTGAGCACGGCCTTCAGGAAATGCCCCGCCGCGTGCTCAGGGCCGAGGCTGACGCGAAAGTCTTCTCCCTGACGCGACACCTTGGCGCCTGAAGCATCGCCGGCCAGTTGGACGAAACTCGCGGCCGAGGGGTCCAGACGCCAGAGATCCTCAGGGCGGTTCAGCATCGCCGGCGGCGACTCCGTCCGCAACTCGAGCCGGGGACGCGTCCGCGGACTGTAAATCTCAGCGCTTCCGTCGCGGCGGCGCCACTCCGCGGCAAGAAGATGCCCGGATTCGTCGTAGAGACGCCGCACCGTTACTCCCGATTTGCCCGCATGCCACACATCGATGCGCCGCCGCTCGATCGGCTTTGCCTCTCCGCTTTTGCGTTTTTCCATGAGCAGCGAACGATGCAGGACCACCGATACATCGTTGGCTCTGGCGGATTCAGCGAGGCTGGCGCCGGCTAGAAGCTCCCCTGCGCTCACCGGTGGCGGCGCAAAATACTTCCACCCCAAAACCAGCAGCGCGACCGTCAAAACGCCAGCGGCAGCCATCACGGGAACCCGGACGTTCGCCCCGCCTGCGAGTCGCCACGCTCTCGCAACAGATTTCCGCATCGATTGGTTCAAACCCTGCTGCCGCGCCAGTGTGCGCAGGCGCAGGCGAAATGCGCCGTCTGACATGGTCCCGCCAAGCCGGGCAGACGCACGGCTGCGGTAGTCCATGAACGCGCTGATCGTCGATTCCACCTTCTCAACCTTCGTGCGGCACGCCCAGCAGGCTTTCAGGTGCGCGCCGATGCGCGCATGACGCCGCGCCGGCAGCTCTCCATCGAGGTAGAGCAGCAGGTCATCCTCGCGCGGATGCCACGGTCTTTGCCGGTCGACGGATTGGAATAGGTTACGCATGACTGTCTCGCATGAGCTTACGTAGCGCGCGGCGAAGAAACTCCGCCACGCTCGAACTGGTGATGCCTAGAATCTCCGCAATTTCCCGATAACGAAACCCTTCTGCCCGGAGATAAAGGCAGTGTTGTTCCTGGCTCGACAGTTGGGCGAGCCTTCTCTGGACGGCTTCCAATCGCTCGCGTTCCAGCACGGTCTCTTCCGGCGTCCGGCCAACATCCGGCAACTGGAGCAGCACCGGAAGCCGATCCTCCTCGTCCAGTTCTCGCGTGAACTTCCGGGTGCGAATGCGATCGATAGCCAGGTTGTGGCCAACTCGAAAAACCCAGGACCGCAGGCACTCTGGCGCCACCATACCGCGGTTGGAACAGTGGACAAAGAGGCGCAGGAAAACCTCCTGGCAGATGTCCTCCGCCTCCGATGCATCGCCCACCACAGCCGCCAGGTAGAGATACACCGGCAGCCGGAGCGATTCGTAGGCGCGTATGACTTCCTGCTCTACGTCCATAGAGGGCTGGGCCAGGAGCAGCATCTCAGACCGTGAAGCGGCGCCGGTTACCTCCGCGACCTCAGCCATCAGCTGCATTCCCTCGTCCTCATCTCAGATACCTCGTGCACGGAAAGCCACAAAGCATCTGCGTTTAGAGAACGGATAGAACTAGCGTTTGTGTGACAGAGAATTTCGTATGTGACTCAGGTCACCCACTATGGTCGTGCGGCTCTCATCCGAAGATTCCAGACCTCGGCGAGGAGCGGGGTTGCTGGATCAGCAAGGTGAGAGCTCTCCATGGAGCGAACCCTTTCCAGCTGCCGTCTGGCTTGCCATGCCAGCGGTCGTTCACGGAGTGGTACAACCTCATCGTGGGATTGACGGTCCTCCACCCGTCTCGAATTCTTAGTACCGTAATGTCAGCCGGCGTCCGACAATCTGTCCATGCACTATCCTCGGTTGACTCTAACAGCGCAAAGCGCTCATTGACAGCAGGTTGCGCGCAATTCTCTGGATTACTCCCCGAAAACGCCGTAGTGCCAGGCCATCCAGTCGCATTGAGTGCATCTGGCAGATTCCAGGATACTTGGCGACTTCAGATACTGATCCGGGAGCGACTCCTGCTAGGCCGTATCGACATATACACTATGCAGCGGCGTGGCAGGCTGATGAAGTGGAGGTATGGCCAGCCGGTACGAGTTAAGCCAAGCACAGTGGGAAAAGATCAAGGATTTGCTGCCTGGACGCAAGGAATATGTTGGCCGCACCGCAGCCGACAACCGGCAGTTTGTGAATGGGGTACTGTGGGTATTACGCTCGGGGCGCGCTGGCACGACCTGCCGGAGCGCTACGGCAAGTACAAGAGCGTGCATAAGCGCTTCGTGCGCTGGGCCCATTCCGGGGT
>JBEKZR010000480.1:0-2553 GCA_049509715.1 Occallatibacter sp.
CCGGTCTTCGACTTTGCCGGCGGCACCGTGGTTCACATCAGCAGCGGCGTCTCCGCGCTGGTCTGCGCTCTTTATCTGGGCAAGCGCGCCGGCTACCCTCAGCAGGATATGCCGCCCCACGCGATGGTGCTCAGCTTCATCGGTGCCGCTATGCTCTGGGTGGGCTGGTTCGGCTTCAATGCCGGCAGCGCGCTCAGCGCCGGTCCGCTGGCCACCAGCGCTTTTATCAACACTCAATTCGCCGCCGCCGCCGGAGCCATTGGCTGGGTGGTCGCCGAGTGGATTCAGAATGGCAAGCCCACCGCCCTGGGCGCCATCTCCGGCGCAGTCGCCGGACTGGCCACCATCACCCAGGCCTCCGGCTTTGTCCAGCCTATGTCTGCGCTCCTCATCGGCCTCATCGCCGGCGTGGTCTGCTCCTTCATGGTCTTCAAAGTCAAGAAATTCTTCGGCTACGACGACTCCCTCGACGCCTTTGGCGTCCACGGCATCGGAGGAACCATGGGCGCGCTGCTCACCGGCCTGCTTGCCTCCGGGGCCATCAATGCCGCCTACGGCAAGGACGCCGCCGGCCATCCCCTCGCCACCGGCGCCATTGACGGCAACTGGCATCAGGTCGTCAACCAGGCCGTCGGCGCGGGCATCGGATGGGCTCTGGCCATCGTGGGCACTTTTGTGTTGCTGTTTCTGGTCGACAAGACGATGGGCCTGCGCGTCTCCGCAGCCGACGAAGCCGCCGGTCTTGACCTCTCGCTGCACGGCGAGGAAGGCTACGACCTGAACTCCTGATTCAACCCCGGGGAGCCGTGCCTGCGGCGCGGCTCCGCCGTTTAAGCTCTCAAGCGAGGAATCCGCCCATGCTCAAAATCGAAGCGGTGATCCAGCCCGCCAAGCTGGATGCAGTCAAGGAAGCCCTGATCGAAGCCGGCATTGAGGGCATTACCATCCTGGAGGCCCGCGGCCACGGCCGCCAGAAGGGCCACACCGAGTTTTATCGCGGCCGCGAGTACACCATCGACCTGCTGCCCAAGATCAAGCTCGAAATCGTCGTCGCCGACGCGCTCAAGGAGAAGGCCGTCCAGGCCATCCTCGGCGCCGCCCGCTCCGGCCACATCGGTGACGGAAAGATCTTCATCAGCCGCGTCGACGAGGCCATCCGCATCCGCAACGATGAACGCGGCGAAACCGCCATCTAACCGCTGCCCTCAAGCCCGCAGTGCCCCATCCTTGCGCCTTTTTCCTGGCGCAAGGGTGGGAGGCGGCATGCCTCAACTCGCTCATCGCCGGCTGATTTCCCGCCCGCCCACCTATAGCCCAATAACGATGAAGTTTCCATGGCTTTTTCCACTCCTGCAAGGCATTCTTGCCGCTTTTCTAGAAAATCTTCATAGGTTCCTTATGCAACGGCTTCTACGATTCGGTGAGAATCATGAACAGTTGAGCCATTCTGACCCTCCAGCGGGCTGGACCAGCCATGTCCAACTGTTCCTAAGCGAAATTCCTGTTCCGGCAGCGCCTTCGATCCGTGCAGACTCACGCCGCCGGTGTGTCCTTCCTTGCTTCTTCCGGATTGGCGGCCGGAATCCCGCCACATCGCATGCTTTCGAGCGACTGCATGCTTTGGGGGAGTGAAAACCTTATGTGTTGTCGCGCAATCAAACTGCTGCTTCTATCTGCCCTCCTGGGTATACCGGCCTTGGTGATGGCACAGGCGCCCGCCTCAACCCCGGCCGCCCCGGCTCCTGACACCCAGGCCCAGATAGCCGCCCTTCAACAAGCCATCCAAGCCAATCAGACCGCTACCGCCAACGCCCAGTCCGCGGGCGATAACGCCTGGATGCTCACCTCCGCCGCCCTGGTCCTGCTGATGACCGGTCCCGGACTGGCTCTCTTCTACGGCGGCTTGGTCCGCAGAAAGAACATCCTCGGCACCATGATGCAGAGCTTCGCCATGATGTGCCTGGTCACCGTTCTCTGGGCCATCGTCGGCTACTCGCTGGCCTTCGGTCCCGGCAACGCCTTCGTCGGCGGCTTCCATAACCTCTTCCTGCGCGGCGTGGGCCTGGCGCCCAACCTCAACTACGCCGCCACCATTCCCGAGCAGACCATCATGGTCTATCAGCTCATGTTCGCCATCATCACACCGGCGCTCATCTGCGGTGCCTTTGCCGAGCGCATGAAGTTCAGCGCCATGGCTCTCTTCCTCTCCCTGTGGTCGCTTCTGGTCTATTGCCCCATGGCCCACATGGTCTGGGGCGTCGGTGGATTGCTCAACTCCTCCAACCCCCATGCGGCCTTCCCCAGCTTCGACTTCGCCGGCGGAACCGTGGTCCACATCACCAGCGGCGTCTCGGCTCTGATCTGCTGCCTTTACATGGGCAAGCGCATCGGCTATCCGCAGACCAAGATGCAGCCTCACTCCATGGTGCTCAGCTTCGTCGGGGCTTGTCTGCTGTGGGTGGGCTGGTTCGGCTTCAACGCCGGCAGCGCGCTGGCCGCCAGCCCGCTGGCCACCAGCGCCTTCGTCAACACCCACTTTGCCACCGCCGCCGC
>JBEKZR010000481.1:0-2536 GCA_049509715.1 Occallatibacter sp.
CGATCCATCTCCATCGGAATCTCGCCGAAGAAAACGATGTGCGGGCGCAGCAGTCCGCCGCAGGGGCAGCGGCCCACCTCGTCCAAACTGCGATAAATGGCATGATCCTCCACCGGCTTGCGGCCGCACTCATTCTCGCAGCGCGACTTGGCCAGCTCCCCGTGCATGTGCACCAGCCGCACTGAGCCGGCCCGCTCGTGCAGATCGTCCACATTCTGCGTGCATAGAAAGAAGCGGTCGCCTAACCGTCCCTCCAGATCAGCCAGCGCAAAATGCGCCGGATTCGGCTCAGCCTTCGCGCCATCCGCCCGCCGGCGAGAATAAAACTCCCACACCAGTCCCGGATTCCGCTGCCAGGCATCGGGTGTGCAAACATCCTCGATCCGATGCCCGGCCCACAACCCATCCGAGGCACGAAAGGTGGGCAACCCGCTCTCCGCGCTGATGCCCGCCCCGGTCAGCACAAACACGCGATCATCAATGCTAATGGAAATTTTGGACATGATTTTGTCCCCGAAGAATCTACGGTTCGTAGTTTGTGCAATCCCAGGTCTCAAGAGCGAGACCCTTCGCTGAGCTCAGGGCAGGCTCTGGGGCACTCATCAATTTCATATTGCGATTGCACTTCTGCCATGTCTTCGTTTCATCACCGTCTCGATAACGAGCCCGATCGCATAATAGATCGGGCCATTAAGGAGCACCGCTAATATCCACATGAACCATGAGAACCAACCCCGCATTTCCAGGGTGAATACCTGGAGAAGGGTACCAGGACAAAGCACGAACACACTGTCATTAACAATCGTGAACAGAAAGGGCGCCCTATAGTTTGGCGGGGCCTGCACCAAAGTCGGAAGGTGAAACGGATTGAAGATTCGGACATACCACCACAAAAGCGCTGCGGCAAAGCCAATGACGATTCCAACAACAGCAAACTTGCGAGCAAAACTCAACGTCACATGATCCTCACAGATCGTTTTGACTACTTGCTTAGCTCATCCACTGTTCCCTGTTCCCTAACCCCTAAGCCCTAATCCCTGTTTCACGGCACCAGCAGAATCTTCCCGGTAGTCTTGCGGTCTTCGAGGTCGGTCTGCGCCTGCGCCGCCTCAGCCAGTGGATACACGTGTTCGGTTCTCAGCTTGAGTTCGCCCCTGGCAGCCCAACCCAGCACGTCGCCGGCGCGCCATTCCAGTTCCTCCCGCGTAGCCACGTAGTGCCACAGCGTAGGCCGGGTAATGAACAGCGATCCCTTCCCGCTAAGTTGGATCAGGTCGAAGGGCGGCACAGGCCCGCTCGAAGCGCCAAACAGCGCCAGCATCCCGCGCGGCCTCAGGCAGTTCAGGCTCTGGTCGAAGGTCGTCTTGCCCACCGAGTCGTAGACCACGTCCACGCCCTTGCCGTCCGTGAGCCGCTTGACCTCCGCCTCGAAGTCCTGCTCGGTGTAAAGAATCACATCGGAGGCGCCCGCCTCGCGCGACAATTCGGCCTTGGCAGCCGTGGAGACCGTCGTTATCACCCGTGCGCCCAGCCGCGCCGCAATCTGCGTCAGCAAGAGGCCCACCCCGCCGGCCCCGGCATGAACCAGAGCCGTGTCCCCGGCTTTGAGCGGGAAGGTGGAGTGCGCCAGGTAGTGCGCCGTCATCCCCTGCAACATGGCGGCGGCAGCCTTTTCCATGCTCAGCCCCGCCGGCGTTTTCACCAGTTGCGCCGCCGGAACCAGCGCATACTCGGCATAGCTGCCCAGCACGCTTACTGACGCCACCGCATCCCCGGCGGCAAAACCCGTCACGCCCGGACCCAGCTCCTCCACCGTGCCCGCGGCCTCGCTGCCCGGCGTCAGCGGCAGCGCCGCCTTGTACACGCCCTTGCGGAAGTAGATTTCGATGAAGTTGACCCCGATGGCTTCGACGCGGATCAACGCCTGCCCCGGTCCCGGCTGGGGAATGGACAACTCGGCCAGCTGCAAAACCTCCGGCCCGCCTGTCTCGTGAATCTGTATGGCTTTCATCACAGTTCAGGATGCACCATTTTAGGCCCTGACTGCAATCGGGAAAAATCGCGGGAGAGGCCGCGCTTCCTGAATTCCTATAGGGAGGATGAGGGTTGAAACTGTGCGAGCCACAACTTCCGAAAGACGTCGCCTTCCTGAATGCTGTTAGCGTCGGCCCCCTGCGTGGCGGCACGCAAAGCCGCGCGCTTTGCCTCATGAGTCCGTTCCTCGCGATCCAATGCGCGCAAGGCGGCTTGCACCATTTCGCTGGCATTCGAATAGCGTCCGCCCTCGATCCTGGTCAAGACGAAATCGTCCAAATCGGGGGGCAAGTGGACATTGCGATTCGGCATACAACACTCCTCGAAAAAACTCTTTGGCATTTTCCAGCCTTCCTTGAGAGTCTCAGTGTGGGCGAGCAGCGTTCCCAGGGGAAAATCCACCACAAAACTGCGAACTCGTTTTGCGCCCATCGAGAAGACGCATGATGGGCGGTTTGCCAAGATCGTGCATCTTCTCAATTGCTATACCGCGATCGGGCGG
>JBEKZR010000482.1:0-2514 GCA_049509715.1 Occallatibacter sp.
TTACTTGGCCGGCGTCACCTCGCCGGCCTTGGCATACTTGCGGCGGAACCGCTCCACGCGGCCCGCTGTATCCACCAGGCGCTGCTTGCCGGTAAAGAACGGGTGGCACGCCGAGCAGATTTCCACGTGAATGTCGCCCTTGTGGGTCGAACGGGTCTCAAAGTTATTCCCGCAGGCGCAATGAACGCGCACCGCGGCATAGTTGGGATGGATCTTTTCCTTGGGCATCTCTCGCGACAAACCTTTCCTGCAATATACCCATTGTAGTGGCATTCCGGACGGTTTAGCAATTGCCGGCCCTTACTGCGCCAGCGCCTTCCCAATTCCCGCCTCCACCAGCGGCGCCATGATCGCATAGCCAGCCGGCAGCGGATGCACCCCATCCTTGCTCAGCGCAGCCGGCAGCCCGTCCCGTTCATCCTTCATCGCCGAGTGGTAGTCCACATACACATAACCCTTCTCCGCCGCATAGGCCTTCATCCACGCATTCAGCGCCACAACTTTGGGAGCCGGCGTCATTCCCGGCCTCCAGGGGAAGTCGAAGGCCGGCGTCACCGAGCACAGCGCCACGCGAATGTGGTTGGCCGTCGCCAACTCCGCCATCGAGGTCAGGTTGTCCTCAATCTGCTCCAGCGTCTCCGGTCCGGTGTTCCCGGCAATGTCGTTGATGCCGGCCAAAATCACCACCACCCTGGGTTTCAGCCCGATCACGTCCTGGCGGAAGCGCACCAGCATCTGCGGCGTGGTCTGGCCGCTGATGCCCCGGTTGATGTACGGCTTCCCCGCGAAGACTCCTTTGGGCTCGTCGAAATGCCAGCCTTCGGTGATCGAGTCGCCCATGAAGACCACGCGGTTTTCGCCTGCGGCAGGCGGCGCCAGCGCCAAATCAGCCTCCTTGTACCTGGCCAGCCCGCCGAAATCCACCAACAACTGCGCGTCGTGCTTATTCCAGTAGTCGTTTGTGGGATGCGCTGCGGGTGTAGCCTGCGGCGTGGCCGGTGTTGCGGCCGGCGCCTTGGTTTCGGGCAGGTTTGCGGGCTCCTGCGTCGTGAGCCGGGCCGGAACGAACAACCCAGCCAGGGCCGCGGCGGTGAACAAAGCTGCGCGCAGGACGATTCGATTCATGGAGTGCCTCCATTTCTTGTGCGGGCCGGCGCGTTAGGCCAAATCCGTCGTATGCCCGCTCGCGGTTCCGATTGTAGAAGGTCTTTCCGCAGGGAGCCACGGCTTTTCCACAATTGGGGACCGGACCTGCACCGGACCGTCCCCGCGCCGCTTGCGCTACGCTTGAATGCAAGATGAGCGTTTGCGCGATCTGCGATGGAGTGGGCCTGGTGCGAGTGGTCAACGAAGCTGGGCAGTGGGTTTCCCGCGCCTGCGTGTGCCAGGAGATGCAGCGCGAAGAGCGCCGCCTGGCCGCCGCACACATTCCCGAGCGCTACCGGGATTGCTCCCTGGAGAGCTATCACATCTATTCCGGTGCTCATCCTTCGCTGAGCGAAGCTCTTCGGAAGGCCCGCAAGTTTGTCGAGGCTTACCCCGTCGACACTGCCGGCAAGGGTCTGCTCTTCACCGGTCCCATGGGCGTGGGCAAAACCCACCTGGCTGTGGGTTTGTTGCAGCGGTTGGTCAAGGAGCGCGGCGTCAAAGGCCTCTTCTGCGACTATCGCGAGCTGCTCAAGAACATCCAGAACAGCTACAACCCCCAGGTCAACACCACCGAGCTGGAACTGCTCAAGCCTGTCTTTGCCGCCGAGGTGCTGGTGCTGGACGACCTGGGCGCCCAGAAACCCAACGAGTGGGTCTGGGATACAGTCGCGTTGATTCTGAACACCCGCTATAACGACAAACAGTCGACCATTATCACAACGAATTACCCTGACCTGCCAGCCGGCAAGGGCGCGAAGAACGACGCTGAGCGCGCCGCCCGCGAGCAGACCTTAGGCGACCGGATTGGCGACCGCATGAGGTCTCGCCTGGCCGAAATGTGCATCCGTATCGAGATGGACGGCCAGGACTGCCGGCAGTCGGAGATCAAGCGCGCCCGATTCGGGTAAATCCAGCTCCCAGCGGGCTGCATCGTTTCGATACAGTTGGACGGGAAAGCGAGAATCGGGGGCTTCCCGGCTGTATCGTTTTGATACAGCCATCTGACAGAAAGGACGCCATGAGGAGAACGTTGGAAGCGGTCAGCCTGGGAGCATTTGCAGTGCTGTTCTGGGTTACGTACCACGCCCTCCATGGCCCAGACCGCCTGCTCGCCAGAACTCCCACTCACTTCGACGCGGCGGGCAACCCCAACGGCTGGGGCTCGCCCTCCTCGCTGCTGCTGTTGCCGGCCCTGGCCCTGGCGATCAATCTGCTCATCACGGTCGTGTCGCAGTTTCCTTCGGCCTTCAACTACCCCGTGCGGGTCACGCCCGAAAACCGTCCTCGTCTCGAGGCTTTGACCCTCCAGATGATCGCCTGGCTGAAGACGGAGATAATCTGCCTCTTCGCATGGATTCAATGGGT